>JAZQHN010000041.1:0-3854 GCA_045540615.1 Clostridia bacterium | reverse complement strand
AAGGTTTCTCTGTCACCGCATTTTGCCATGTAAACACCCCAGGAACCTAAATCATGGAGATATGAATTGGATACACCGCTGTTATAACAATTTTCAAAACAAATTGCCTTATCACCGATGTTGGTAAATTCACAAGCATTGATAACGATACCATCTGCATTCTTTACATCAATACCGATGGCACGGTTCCCTGCAAAACGAATGTTTTCAATCTTGATATTCTTTGCACCATCAATGGCAAAGAAGGGTTTTTCAAAGGAATTGAAGACCAGTTTTTCCCCGTTTTTGATTCCTTCAGGAGCATAGATGTATAATTCCCCTGTATTTCTATCCAAATACCATTCACCCGGAAGATCAATTTCTTCCAACAGATTCATATACTTAATACGACGATTGGTTACAGGACGATAGCTTTTGCTTGCATAGGAATTAAAAATCCCTTTTTCAAAATCAACAGAAGTTACGGGAACGGTTGCATCAGCCCAGTCATGGATATAATAAGCCAAAGCCCAAATATCCTCAGCCTTTGTCCATTTCTTATACCGCTGAGAATCCTTCAATTTGTACTGAACGGGAACCATGGAACCTAATACCATTTCACTGTTTGCACCATCATCTAAAATATCTCCGGTATACAGATATTCATCACCGTTGGGATATTCTGCAATAGTGAGCATAGTATCCTTGTAGCTTAAGGTAGAAGCATAACCTGCTTCTGTACTGCTCAAGAAACCCTGAATTCTCATTTCACCATAATCTTCTACACCGTAATCCTTCAAGTTTACAGATTGAATCTTGGTTCTTGCATCTCGTTCAACAATTCTGCCGGTGATTGCTTCGTCGGTTACTGCTTTGAAATCTTCATAAGGAATCTCAACGCCACCGTTCAAAGAAACAGATACTCCGGGCATTGCACGGATGACCAAATCTTCATCTTCTGCGGACAAATTTACAGTATCGGTTATCTGATAATAACCTTCCTTCAGATTAATGACAACTGTGCCGTCAATCTTTCTTGCTGCTTCTACTGCTGCAGAAACAGTAGCAAAAGGAGCACTTTGGGAGCCTGTATTGGTATCAGCTCCATCTGTGGCAACATACAGATAGGTTGCTTCGTTCAAAGCCGTGGGATCTTCTGCCAATACTCCCATGCTAAGCGAGGACACCAAAAGTGCAAGTGCCAAAATCAATGTTACAAGTTTTTTCATTTTTACCATCCCTTCTTTTTTTAATTACAAAACTCTTCCTCATTATACCATGTTTTTCTAAAAAAAGCAATCTTTATTGTTCACAAACAACAAGTTCTTCGCCCGTTACCATTTGTTCCCCTTCTCTGACATAGGGGGTAACCTTATATCGGATTCCGCATTTTACAGCCGGGCCAAATACTTTAATTCCAAATTTCTGTTCAGCAGTAACAGGTTTTATTAATCCATTTTTATAAGTAACCGGCAAGGTATGGACATTGCCATTTTCGTTACCGAACAAAAATCCCGCTTCTGAATTCTCCGTATAAGAAAATCCGTTTGCACTTGAATAAAAATAAAATTCAGGGCCCGTTTCTTTCTGCCCGTTTGGTAACGTATATTCCCGTCCGTTACAGGTAAATGTATAACAAGTCGAGGCAGCAAGACCCGGTTTCTGATTAAAATCCTCATTTTTGGTAAAATAGATCTGTACTGTACCACTTTGAGACAAATCCGATATAGTCAGAGTAATAGCATCTTCAGAATTATAATGAATCAAATCACCATTGGGATATTTTACCGTTGCCAATTTATATCCTTCATTCGGAATGACAGTAAGCTCGGGGCTTGTCCCTTCTTCTGCTTCCACAAGTCCCTCTGGTTCAATTTCTGACATACGATATTGATTCAAACCATCCTTATCTCGATTGGAATAATATACCTTTCCTCCTTCGTTCATACGAAACATCAACTGATGAAAGGTTGTCTCTTCTGTAATTGAAAAATCATAGATGCTATACTGCACACCTCCACCCCAAATATCTTTATCAGCCAAAACATTGGGTGCTTGGATCAGAAAGAACAACTGGGTCAGATTCATAGAACGGTCATAAGAATACACCTGTTCCAACCGTTTCCTGTGAGGAGTTGCATCAGGATAATAATAGTATTCTGCTTGCGCCACCAATGTTTCCTGTTCATTTTGAAAATAAGAGAATCCCCTTTGGTCAAATACAAGACCATTTAATAAAAACAATCCTTCTGAATCATCTCCCGATTTTTTGGTAGCGGAATACTCTAAGCTCAGGCGATAATTTCTTCCTTCTTTAATAGGAATATTCACCGTTTTTTTCTGTCTTGTCGCAGGAATTTTATACTTTCCATCTGACAAAACCGTTCCCGCCCGCAAGGTAACGGAATCTGTTGCACTTACCACAGTCCCGTTAAATTCATTGTTGGTATATCCTTGATAATCTTCATAGTATATCACTTTAGATTGTTTACGACTTTCAGGCTTCTTTTCCGAAGCTGTGACTTTTCTTTGCAAACCAATTTGTTCTAAGGGAATAGAATCAAACTGTTCCAGCCCCGCAATGGATGCTGCCTGTTCTGAAGGAGAAAAATCGCCATTTTGATAATCTTTCACCACATTTTGATTAGATGTATAACCATTCTGATTCACAGTACCATACTGAGTCACATACTCATTAATTTTAAATGTCGGTGTGTTTAACGAAATATTCTTTTGAATCAAATTATATTTAGGATATTGGGGGTCATCTTCGTACAAATTTTGCAGATTAGGATATTTACTCCACGCACTTGACGTCTGCCACCCTTTCACTCGATCCGTATTAGTTCGGATTCCGCTTCCTTCACCCCATGCCATCCAAGTAGTACAACGAGCATCGTAAATTAAGTTCGCACCGCAATCTACAATCATGTTATTAGTAAATGTATTATCGCGTCCTCCGCCCATCAAAGCTACGGTTGATACCTTATAAAAAATATTGTGGTGAACCGCTGTAGAAGAATGGGCATCGTCAAGATATACCCCATACAATCCTGATGTAGGTGTATTTCCCAAATACAAATCATGAAAATAATTATATCTCACTTCGTTACCGCGGGTGTTCCAGTACCGTCCTGTGTACACCGCACCGGTATCCGCTGTTTCCTGACACAAATCATAAAATTCGCTGTATTCTATCACATTATCATTAGAATCATATCGGATTGCAAAATGAGGAGCATCATGAAATTCGCAGTGTGATACCCGATTTCCAACATCCTCGTACATATGAACCGCAGGGGAATAGGTTCTTCTGTATTGAGAAAAACGCTCAAATTCTGTATTTTCAACAAAACATTCTCCCGGGGTCAAGGTCTCTCTATCACCGCAGCAATGCAAATAAACACCCCAGGAACCTAAATCATGGAAATAAGAGT
This sequence comes from Clostridia bacterium, assembly GCA_045540615.1. Taxonomy (GTDB): domain Bacteria; phylum Bacillota; class Clostridia; order HGM11514; family HGM11514; genus SIG438. The sequence continues at coordinate 438 of JAZQHN010000041.1, read as the reverse complement.
TACGAACACCACTCCGATAACATTTATTCATATATACTGCTGCATTTCCGATAGAAGAAAATTCACAATTATCAAAAACAATACCATCTGTCTCTTTCAGATAAACACCATATGCGGTGGTTCCTGTAAAAGTAATGCCTTCGAAGGTAATATTTTTTGATTTTATAATGGTAGCCAGATTTATATTAGCAGCAGTAAAGGTCAGCATATCTTCAGCCTTAGCATCTACAGGAGGAATTAGATAAAGAATCCCTGTTTTGCGATCTAAATACCATTCACCGGGTGCATCCAGTTCTTCTAATAAATTAAAGAACTTAATCCGTCGATTGCTTTTAGCATAATAATTTTTTCCCACATAACCTGACATTACTCCTGTTTGTTGGTCAAAGGTAACGGGAACGGTAGAGTCTGCCCAGTCGTGACACAAATATCCCAAAG
>JAZQHN010000040.1:0-4909 GCA_045540615.1 Clostridia bacterium | reverse complement strand
ACTAATTTTTTTGCATATTCCAAATAAATACCCCGACGTTCGCTTTGCACATAGGGGCCTACCTCGCCGCCAATATCGGGGCCTTCATCATGAATCAGCCCCGCACTGTTCAAGCTTTTGAAAATAATATCTACCGCACCTTCCACATAACGCTCCTGGTCGGTGTCCTCTATTCTTAAAATAAAGGTTCCGTCATCATGCTTTGCCAGCAGATATGCATACAAAGCGGTTCTTAAATTTCCAATGTGCATATAGCCTGTGGGACTGGGTGCAAATCGGGTTCTGATCTTTGCCATAATTTAATTAACTCCTTTTCTGAAAAAATCCTCTCTTTATATAATATATTTTAAATTAACTATTGTCAAGAGTAATTTTATGTGTTATACTAAAAAAGTGGAAAATTTTTTTAAAAATCAGAGGTGAAACACTTGAATTACGTATTTTCAGATAAAGTAAACAGTGTGAAAGGGTCTATTATCCGTGAGATGTTTAAGTTGATGGGTGATCCTGAAATTATATCATTTGCAGGAGGAGCACCTGCTCCTGAATTGTATCCCAAGGATGAACTGGCTGAGATTGCACAAGAGGTATTAAAAGAGCAGGGGAAGGTTGCCCTTGCCTATGGTGTGACTCAAGGTTATAAACCCTTGCTGGAATTTGTTCGGGAACGAGAACGGGCAGCAGGCAATCTTCATGACGGTGAAGATGTGATGATTACTGCAGGAGGCAATCAGGCAATTGACCAGGTTGCAAAAATTATGATTAACGAAGGGGATACAGTAATTTGTGAAAACCCCAGTTTTATTGGCGTGTTAAACAGCTTCCGTTCTTATGGAGCAAAACTGAAAGGGATTTCCTGCGAAGAGGACGGTATGGATATGAATGCTTTGGAGGAAGCACTCAAAACCGAAGCAAATGTAAAAATTATTTATACCATTCCCACCTTCCAGAATCCTTCCGGGATCACCATGAGCCTGGAAAAACGGAAAAAATTACTGGAATTGGCGAAACAGTATGGTGTTATGATTATTGAAGATAACCCTTATGGCAATTTGCGGTTTGATGGGGAACCGGTTCCTACGGTGAAATCCTTAGACGACGGAAACACCGTTGTATATGCAGGCAGTTTCTCCAAAACATTGTCTCCCGGTCTTCGTGTGGGATACTGTATTGGTTGTGAAGAATTGATGGAACGGCTGGATGTTTGCAAGCAGGTCAACGATGTGCATACAGGAGTTTTGAATCAGATGCTTGTATATGAATTTTTCAAGCGAAACGATTTTGATGCTCATGTAAAGAAAATGGCAGAGCTGTACCGTCATCGCTGTCACAAGATGCTTTCGGAACTGGAAAAGGAAATGCCCGATTATGTAACTTGGACAAAACCACAGGGAGGACTTTTCATTTGGTGTACCATTCACAAAGATGTGGATACTCTTCCTTTATCTCGGAAAGCCATTGAGCAGAAGGTAGCGTTTGTTCCGGGATGTACCTTTATGGATGACATGGATCGGCCTTGTTCCTCCTTCCGTTTGAATTATTCCTGTATGGATGATGAACGGATTGAAAAAGGAATCAAAATTTTAGGAAATGTAATGAGAGAATTATAAGCGAGGTTAAAAACAATGGAAAAGAAAACAATATTCAGTGCAGTACAGCCTTCCGGTGTGGTAACATTGGGGAATTATTTGGGAGCCATCCGAAATTGGTCTGCACTGCAGGAGGAATATAATTGTTTGTATGCGGTAGCAGATTTGCATGCATTAACCGTCCGTCAGGAACCCGAGGAACTGCGGGAGCGATGTGTTCGTCTGATGGCACAGTACTTGGCATGCGGTCTTGATCCGGAAAAGAATATTATCTTTTTCCAATCCCATGTCAGCGGACATGCAGAACTGGGGTGGATTTTGAATTGCTATACATACATGGGTGAAATGAGCCGTATGACCCAGTTTAAGGATAAATCCAGCAGACATGCAGATAATGTGAATGTAGGCTTATTTGATTATCCTGTATTGATGGCAGCAGATATATTGTTATACAAAGCAGATTTGGTTCCTGTCGGTGCTGACCAAAAACAGCATTTGGAAATTTGTCGTGATATTGCCATGAGATTCAATAAGATTTACGGTGATGTTCTGACTGTTCCTGAAGCTTACATTGGAAAAAATACTGCCCGTATTATGAGCCTTCAGGATCCTTCCAAAAAAATGTCTAAATCGGATGCGAATCCCAACGGGTTTATTTCTGTGGTGGAAGAGCCTGAAAAAATTATGAAAAAATTCAAAAAAGCGGTGACTGATTCTGATAATCGTGTCGTATATGAAGAAGGCAAAGAGGGAATTTGTAATCTTTTGAATATCTATTGCGGTGTAACAGGAAAAGCCATAGAAGAAGCGGTGGCTCAGTTTGACGGCGCAGGCTACGGCACCTTTAAAACTACGGTTGGTGAAGCGGTTGTGGAAACCTTACGTCCCATTCGGGAACAGTATTTGAAGTTAATGGAAGATCCTGGTTATCTTGCCGATATTTATCGTAAAGGTGCAGATCTTGCTCGTGAAAAGGCGGATGCTAATCTGAAAGAAGTTTACAGAGCGATAGGATTGGTAGATCGTATCTGAACGGAGGAACAAAGATGGAGTTTAAATTAGAATCTACCGAAATTATTTCTATGATTTTTGCATTGATTGTAGCAGCGATTATTGCATTTGCTACAACCCCCATTGCAAAACTCATTGCAGCAAGGGTGGGTGCTATGGATTATCCTTCTGCAAGACGAGTTAATAAAAAACCCATGCCTCGAATTGGCGGGCTTGCTATTTTCTTCGGTTTTTTGGTTTCGGTACTTTGCTTTGTGGATATCGGAAGCCCTGAAATGCGTGGAATCTTGCTTGGTGCATTGGTGATTGCGGCTTTGGGTGCTTTGGATGATGTGTATCAGCTTCCTGCAATGGTGAAGTTTTTGGTACAGATAGGAGCAGCATTGATTGTTGTTTTTCATGGCGTGGACGTAAATGTGATAACCAATCCTTTTCGCGAAGGTGCTTATATTCACTTGGGAGTTTGGAGTTATCCCATTACTGTCCTTTGGATTGTTGGGGTAACCAATGCCATGAATCTGATGGATGGTCTTGATGGGCTGGCAGCAGGAATTTCAGCCATTTCCGGGTTTGCACTTTTTATCATTGCTATTTTTACGGGAATGGGAAACAGTGCTGTGTTAATTGCGGCAGTGGTTGGAGCGTGCCTTGGATTTTTACCTTATAATTCTCATCCTGCCAGTACCTTTATGGGTGATACGGGTTCCAATTTTCTCGGCTTTATTCTTGCAGCGATTTCGGTACAAGGCTTACTCAAAAGCTATGCCATTGTTTCTTTGGTAATTCCGTTGATGATTTTAGGATTACCCATTTTCGATACCTCTTTTACTATTATGCGACGGATAAAGAATAAACAGCCTGTGTTTCAGCCTGACCGCGGACATTTGCATCACCGTCTGATGGATGGCGGATTTTCCCATCAGCAAACAGTTTATATTTTATATGTGATCAGTGCGTTAGCGGCTCTTAGTGCTGTGGTATTGTTGTTATTTGGTTCTGCACGTGCACTTGTGCTGATTGTCGCCATTGTTCTTTTAGCATTGGCTACCTTGTCTTTTACAGGATTTCATTTATCCGCACAAAAGAAGGATACGGCAGAAAAAAAGGAGGAGAAAGAAAATGATTAAAGTAATGACTGTGTTCGGAACACGTCCCGAGGCAATTAAAATGTGTCCTTTGGTCAAGGAACTGGAACAGCGAGAGGGAATAGAGTCTATTGTGTGTGTTACAGCACAGCACCGTCAGATGCTTGACCAGGTGTTAAAGCTCTTTGAGATTACACCCGATTATGATTTGAATATTATGCGTGACCGTCAGACCTTAACGGGGATTACTACCCGTGCTTTAGAAGGGCTGGAAGGGGTATTGGAAGAAGCAAAACCCGATTTGGTGTTGGTTCATGGGGATACCACCACCACCTTTGCGGGAAGCTTAGCGGCATATTACCACCAAGTGCCTGTCGGCCATGTGGAAGCCGGACTCAGAACCTATCAGAAATATTTTCCCTTCCCTGAGGAAATGAACCGAAAGATGACGGGTGCCATTGCTGACCTTCATTTTTCTCCCACCATTTCCAATAAGAACAACCTACTCAAGGAAAATATTAACGAGGGGATTTTTATTACAGGGAATACGGTCATTGATGCATTAAAAACCACCGTTCGGAAAGACTATCAATTTATGACCCCCGAGCTTCAGAATGTGGATTTTGAAAACCAAAAGATTATTACTATGACAGCCCATCGTCGTGAAAACTTAGGAAAACCTTTAGAACAGATTTGCAATGCTGTTCTTCGGATTGCAAAGGAGTTTTCTGATGTGACGGTGATTTATCCTGTTCACTTAAATCCCAAAGTGCGGGAAACTGCATTTTCTATTTTGGGAGAACAGGAAAATGTGATGCTGATTGATCCTTTGGATGTAGAAGAATTGCATAATTTGATGGATCGTTGTTATTTTATGCTTACCGATTCGGGCGGGATTCAGGAGGAAGCACCGGCTTTAGGAAAACCTGTTTTGGTATTGCGTAACGAAACAGAACGCCCCGAAGCAGTAGAAGCGGGAACGGTGCGGATTGCCGGCTGTGATGAAGAAGTGGTTTATCGGATGACCAAGGAGCTTCTGACTAATCGGGAAGAATATGAAGCCATGAGCCGTGCGGTGAATCCTTATGGCGACGGCGAAGCATGCAGAAGAATTGTAGATGCGATTCTGTATCACTTTGGTCAGGGAGAAAAGCCTGCCGACTTTGAATGTTAATAATCCCCGGCAAAAAAAGACAAAAATAAAGAAAGTCGGATCGTAGCCAT
>JAZQHN010000039.1:0-46443 GCA_045540615.1 Clostridia bacterium | reverse complement strand
ATTCCCCAAGTGGCATTGGTGGGATATACCAATGCGGGAAAATCCACCCTATTGAACTATCTGACCGATGCAGGAACCTTTGCAAAGGATCAGTTATTTGCCACTTTGGATCCTTTGGTAAAACGAATGGAACTTTCTGAGGATTTTCCCATTGTGGTTACGGATACGGTAGGATTTGTCAGAAAATTACCTCATCATCTGGTAGAAGCATTCCGCTCTACCTTGGAGGAAAGTATTTATGCGGATGTGGTGCTCCATGTGGTGGATGTGTCAAATCCCGAGTACGGGGTTCAGATGGAGGTCGCTCAAAAATTACTCCGTTCATTGGGCGTGAAAGAGGATGCGGTGATTACTGTATTCAATCAGATTGATAAAGCAGAAGGCGAGATTCCTAATTTGGCAGATAGTGTTTGTATTTCTGCAAAAACAGGAGAAGGGGTGGAAGAACTTTTAGAGTTGCTTCGAAAACGGTTGGTGCCCGTCCGCAGAAGTGTGACGGTTTGTATCCCCTATTCAGAAGGAAAACTTGCTGCCATGCTTCATGAAAAAACAAAGGTGGAGCAAGAGAATTTTACAGAAAACGGTCAGGTCATGACGGTGGTGGCAGACGGAGAATTGATGCAAATGCTGACCCCATATCTCACGGAGGAGGAATCGGAATGAAGCCGTACAAAACCTTTGGCAAGGATGCCGAGGCGGAACTGGTGGAAAAACGGTCTCGATTTATTGCCCAAGCCTTTCAGATTCAATCGGAGGAAGAGGCTCTTTCTTTACTCTCAAAAATCCGCAGTAAATACTGGGATGCTCGTCATCATGTGTATGCCTATTCTGTTCGGGAAAATCATATTACCCGTTTTTCGGACGACGGAGAGCCTGCTAAAACTGCAGGACCTCCCGTGTTGGATGTGATTACCCGTGAAGGAGTCACCGATTGTATGATTGTGGTGACCCGTTATTTTGGCGGAACTCTGCTTGGTGCAGGCGGTTTGGTTCGTGCTTACGGAAAAAGTGCTAAAATGGCGTTGGATGAGGCGGGAGTTGTAACCATGACTCCCTGTGTGCAGTACAAAGCTCAGGTGGAGTACGGTGATTGGGGCAAGTTTCAGAATGTGTTAAAAACCTTGGGTGCTTCCAACCCAGAAGGAGAGTTCGGTGCCGACATAACAGCGAGCTTTTGGATTCCCTTGGAGAAGGAGCAAAAGGCGTTGGCAGAGCTGACCGACCAATTCAACGGAACTCTTCATCCTGAAAAAATACAGGAAGATTATTTTTGTTTGGAGGAATAGCTATGGAACAGAAAAAACTTTTTCCCACCGTACCCTTGGGATTTGAGAAAAAGGCTGTTATCGCCTATATCGAACAACTCAATCAGGCTTATGAAGAGGAGCTTGCAAAGAAAGACGAACACATTCGTCAATTACAGGAAAAGGAATAAGAAAAAGCTGAACGATGATTTTGATTTGTTCAGCTTTTTTCATATTTATAACTATAAATAAAAATGTTTTTAAACCAATTTTATTATTGCAAAGAATAAAATTTTGTGATACAATAATAGATGCCGAACAAACTTAATATTTTTGTATCATTATAAGTATGTGTTTTTGTTTTTTGATAAAAACGCATACTCTTTTCTGCATACTTGTAATGATGCGAGAAGTTTGTTCGGCGACAATCGGAGTTGTGCGTTTTTTGTGCGCTAACTTCGGTTGGCGCACTTTTTTGATTTGGAACTATTATGAAGGGAGGATAAATAAAAAAATTCATTTCAAAAAGTGCGGACAAAAAACTGAAGAAATGAGGAATTTTTATGAAGATTTGGAAAAGATTTATTGTATTGGGGTTTGTATTTGGCTTATTACTAATCGGAAGTACGGTATGTGCCGAAACTCTTCCTGTAAAAAATGCTTGGATTCTTGATGAGGATTGCGTAGTTGTATTAAGAGAAGACGGAAATTTACTTATAGCAAATTCCATTGATGCAGAAACTCCTGAATTGGTTTTTGAAAATGTATCAGATTTCTATGGTAGTGTCCACAACGGGTATATGAGTGGCGTTGTTTTGTTCAAAAACGGTGATGTTGCTACTATAGACTATAATTATGAAATTACAATTGTGGCAAATAATGCAAAAGAAATTTATTCATTACCTTATTTTCAATATGCATATATTGATAACAACAATGTACTAAGAGGAAAACACTCCTATGTTAATACAGACAATACTGTTATTATGAAAAATGTTAAAAAATGTTATGGATTTTATTTAATAACCAATGATAATCAATTATATCAGCTTTCTTATGGCTCTTCTACTGAGAATTTTACTGAGAGAAAAATTATGGATAATATAAGTGAAATAACAGCTTTTTATGATAACTTATTTGCTTTAAGAACCAATGGAGATTTGTATTATATTAAAGATTCAGAAACTCCCGTAAGAATAGGCACAAATATTGAAAGCATTGATAAGGTAAAAGGATATCACGAGTTTGCAGGAGGTTTTGCAGTGGAATATATCAATAATAAAAATGAATATTATTGGTATCATTCTGAAGAAGGTTTAGAAAAACAATTTGATAATATTAAAGATATTTATTTTACTGCCTATCAGTCGCGTTGGGTTCTTGATTCTAACAACAATTTATTTTATCTTGGAAATTACGTTTATGAACCGTCTACTGTTCAACCTCGTTTTGAATCTTCCAACATTCAACGCATGATAGAAGGAACTACGCGTATTGCAATCAATACGGATAATGCATTATGTAGTTTAGATGAAGAAAACGGATATCGTAATGTCATTTTAGCTGATGTAAAAGATGTGATTCTCGAAGAAGGGCCTTCATACAAAGAAGGTTGTTATTTTTACATAACAAACTCCGGAGAATTGTATGGAGCATTTAGTCATGATAAACCCTTCCTCACCTCCTTCTGTCAAAAACAAACAAAGGTGCTGATTAATCAACAGGAAATTGAATTAACGGCAAAAATACAAATGGTAGATAACAGGTCCATGTATCCTTTCAGAGAATGTTTAGAAAACATGGGTGCTACTGTTATGTGGGATTCGGTTAATGAGATTGCAATCGGAGAATATGGCAAAACAACAATAGAATTTCCTATAGGAAAAAAGGAATACTATATCAACGGCGTCCGACATGAAATGGATACGGCATCCTATGTTGATGAAAGCATCGGGAGAACTTATATTCCTATCAGATATGCAGCAGAAGGATTAGGCTTTACTGTTGATTGGATAGAAGGTGATTCAGAAAATACCATTTCCATTCATAAATAGAAATAAAATTTTCTCTTTGTATAATTGTAAGGATGATTCGTTCTTCTAAAACAGAAAAACCATAAGTAAAAATAAAAAGAACATCCCGAACCGGATTGGTCGGGATGTTTTCTTTGATTGGTTGTTATGAATCAGCTAAATTATAAATGATTAACTTTTTCTTTTTGGCATAAGAAAGGGTTTTACTTGCACCGCCGGTTGAATGTAAAACATAGGAAATTAATATATCAGATTGATTGATCATAGATTCATTCCCTTTTATAATACGTAAATGACGAGGTGTATTTTCTTTCATTTCAGATAATAGAATATGATCGTACCGACTTTCGTACCATTCCTTTTGAGAAATGATTTCCTTTGTTAAATAAGGAATCACTAAGTTGAGTTGTATAAAAGGGTAGTTTTCTTTTAATGAACGAACGACAGAGGAAGAAAGGCGATCAAAATCACCATAATTTCCAACTAAAAAGACGGAAACTCCGTTCTCTATTAGAGAAACAATCAAATTTTTCATTTTTATCTTTAAATCCGAATCATAAATATGTCTGTGTCCTGCAAAGCAACATGTGAATTTTTTATTCAAAATCATTTCCTCCCTTCTAAAAGAATTATACTATAAAAATTTCTTTTCGTCAAGGTACTACATTTAGAAATAATGGCGTTACCTTTTTTGAATAAAAGGTAAAATAAGATATACTATAAGTGTTACATTGATAATTGAGGAGAAAAAGAAATGAAAATAAATTCTTATGATGTAGGATTTATCGGAAAACGGATTCAGCAAATGAGAAAAAGAAAAGGATATACCCAAGAGGAAATGGCGGAACTGATTTCCATGAGTCCTCAAAATCTTAGTCAGCTTGAGCGAGGATTAACAGGCTTGTCCGTTTCTTCTTTGATTGCAATATGCAAAGTATTGGAAGTATCTGCAGATTATATTTTGTTTGGTATTACCGATGTTCATTCGTCAGATTCTGTTTCAATGCTATTGTCTCATTTGAATGAAGAGCAACAGATGAATGCACAAAAGATTTTGGAACTATTTGTAGATTCATGTAAGGAAAAATAAAAAAAGAACATCCCGAACCAAATTGGTCGGGATGTTTTTCTGTTAAGATGTTTTTGCGGATAATATGGATTAAATGACTCTCTCAATAAGAGTCTTTCGGAATGGATTAACCCCATCCGTCATCTTCCGAATATTCATAATCGTAGTCGGGAGAATCCGAAAATTCCGAGTTGGTGTCGGGAGTAGAAACAGGAAGCTCCGGTACGCCGCTTTCGGGAGTAGGAGATACGGGTGTGGGACTTACTTCGGGAAGCTCAACGGGAACGGTAGGAGTAGGTGAAGGAGTCGGCTCTTCTGTGGGTTCCTCAGTAGGTTCAGCAGAGGGGGAAGGACTTTCTTCTTCATCCTCTTCGTCCTCATCCTTATCTTCATCTTCTTCGTCTTCTTCGTCTTCTTCGTCCTCGTCTTTATCCTTGTCCTCTTCTTTTGCTTCACTATTGATAGAAAGGTTATAATTTACGTCAGAGGGCCATACAAAATCTCTGGGTGCCAGTCCCAAATCGCTGTGAACACGACGCATTACCGTACCCCAAATAGAGGTACTGATGCCGTCAAAGGTATATTGATACAAATCCTTGGGTTGGTCAAATCCGCACCATACTGCACCTGCATAGTAAGGAGAAATACCGCAGAACCACAAGTCGTGTGCGTTATCGGTGGTTCCTGTTTTACCTGCAGAGGAAATGCCGTTACCTAACCATGCTGCTGTACCGGTACCGCCTGTTACAACGGAACGCAGACAGCTCATAATCATTGCATTTCCCTGAGGGGTAAATACTTCTGTATCTTCTACTGTTTTTTCCAACAGAACATTTCCGTTTGCGTCCAGCACCTTAGTGTAGGTGTGAGGTGTCAGATGAATTCCGTTGTTGGCAAAGGTTGCATAAGCGGAAGCCATTTCTTTTACGGTAACACCGTCTGTTAAGCCACCCAAAGCAAGGCCTGCAAAGTGTCTGTCCGTTTCAATGGTGCCGTCTGCTGCTTTTCTTCCGTCAACCAAAGTAGAGAAATGGAACCGTTCGGTCATGTATTCAAAGGAAGTATCAATGCCCAACATCTGCAATGTTTTGACTGCAACAATGTTAATGGAACGGGCAACTGCGTTACGGACGCTGACCGCACCGCCGAAGGAAAAGTCATAGTTATTGGGTTTCCATCCGCCAATGTTGATGGCTTTGTCAATAATAATGGTTCCGGGGCCGATGATGCCTTCGTTCATGGCAGGACCGTAAACCGCAATGGGCTTAATGGTAGAACCGGGCTGACGGGTGGTTTGAGTTGCACGGTTTAAGGTACGGTTACTTTGCTTGTTACCGCGTCCGCCGATTAGTGCTTTGATTTCACCTGTGTAGGGGTCGATAATTACCATGGACGATTCCATTTGTTCTTCCCCGGAAGGAGTACCGAAATTGTCATCATTTGCATATTCTTCTTCCAGAATATTCTGAATTCTGGCATCCATGGTGGTGTAAATCTTCAAACCGCCGTTATACAAAAGCTTTGCCGCATAGTTGGGTGCATATCCCTTTTGTTCCTGTAAATCCTTCAATACTTCGTCGATAACTGCATCTACAAAGTAGGACTGAATTTCGTTTTCTTCGCTGACTCCTGCACCAAACTGGATATCATAAGCTTTGGCTTCTTCATATTCCTGCTCGTCAATATAGCCAAGCTCCAGCATTTTTGCCAGAACCACCTTTTGCTTAGTCAGGTTGGCTTCCGGATTTAAGATAGGGTCATATTGGGTAGGGAATTGGGTAATTCCTGCCAAAGAAGCGGCTTCTGCCAGATTTAATTCACTGACATCTTTGCCAAAATAGGTATAAGCAGCAGTTTTTACACCATTACAGCCCTGACCTAAATAAATAGTATTTAAGTAAAGCTCTAAGATACTTTGTTTGTCCATCTGCTGCTCCAACTGAATGGCACGGATGATTTCCCGCAGCTTACGGCTGACTTGTACTTCATTATCCCCAGTTAAGTTTTTCACTAACTGCTGGGTAATGGTACTTCCACCGTAGGAATCATTGCTTTTGGTAACATAGCTGATTGCCGCACCGGTAAAACGCTTTAAGTCAAAGCCCTTATGGCTCCAGAAACGCTCGTCCTCAATAGCAACAATCGCATCTGTCAGATAAGGGGAAATGTCTTCAATATCTGCCCAGATACGGTTTTCTGTTCCGGAAAGCTGATGATATTCCACGTCGTTTCCGTTTTCATCTGTGTAATACAGGAAGGATGTAAAATTCAAATTGATGTCGTCTGTATTAAACTCTGTAAAAATATCATTGGTTGTCAACATGACAGCCCCTACCGTGCATCCGGCAAGAATAGACAGAATCAACACAAAGATCAGTAAGAATTTTAAAAATGTTTTAACTGACCGTTTCATAAAAAACCCCCTAAATACTTTTGTTTGCAATTATTTTTACCTTATCTTATATTATAACACATTTTACCGAATTTTTGTTTAAATTTATGTTACAGTTTTTTTGAATATTTGTATCAGAACCAAAAAATGAGGAAACACTAGAGAAAAATAAGGAGGAATCAGAATGAAACGGTATTGGATGATAGGGGTTTGTGTAGCAGGATTGCTCTTTGGAACGGGAATGGCACTTTTTTTGACACCCTCTGAGGGGGTTATTGAAAAAACTGTGGCGGAATCGGTACATCGGGAAGAAGGAGACAGGATTAAAGAGGACACTCGTCTGATTGTGCGTTACAGCTTTGGAGGATGCGGTCATTATGAATTGAAGGAGGAAGCATTGCCTGCCTCTTGGATTGGGAAAATTGCCTCTACCCTAGCATTACCGGGAACGATTTATGAGGATTATTTGAACAACACTCTGTACTTGGCAAAAATCAGTCAAAAAAAGTGTCAGCGGCATTTTACAGTAACCGCTGTTGATAACCAACTGGTGGTTTCTTATCAGAATGATTCTTCCCGCATACGAGACCGTTATAATTTTTCCCCCACTTTGCTTTCTTCAGAGGAATTGGAACTCTTACAAAAAGGAATCCAGGTAGAATCAGAAGAGGAACTGACCCGTTTATTAGAAGATTATTGTAGTTGACTTTTGGTAAAATTTGTTTTATAATAGAAAGAGTGACTGAAGAAAGAAGTGTGAAAGCATGAGATATGAAAAAATTTCGTTAATAGAAGGAAAAGATGACGTATATTTAGAAGTGTTTGTACCTGAGCGAATTGGAGAATTTGTCCGGGATGCCCTTCTTGTCATTCCGGGAGGAGGATATGGGAGCGTTTGTAGTAACAGAGAAGGAGAGCCCATTGCTTTAAGCTTTGTTGCAAAAGGTTTTGCTGCCTTTGTGCTCCATTATTCGGTGGGAGAAAAGGCAAAATTTCCTCAGCCCTTGATTGAAGCTTCTTTGGCTGTCAAATATATCAAAGACCATGCAAAGGAGTATTTTATCAATCCTGACCGTGTGTTTGCCTGCGGATTTTCTGCAGGAGGCCATCTTTGTGCTTCTTTGGGAACCATGTGGCATCTTCCTGAAGTATATGAGGGAGCAGGTATTCCTTACGGCTCCAATAAAATTAAAGGAATGCTTCCCATTTATCCTGTCATTTCCGGGATTGTTGCAGGAACTCATTCGGCAAGCTTCCGAAATATTTTAGGAAAGACGGAGCCTACCGAGGAAGAATTAAAGCGGTATTCTTTGGAATTGCGTGTAGATGAACATACCGTTCCTGCTTTTTTGATGCATACTGCAAAGGACCAGTCAGTTTCGGTTGCCAATTCTTTGGTATTTGCCCGTGCATTGACCGATCACGGGATTCGCTGTGAATTACATATTTTTCCGGAAGGACCTCACGGTGTTGCTCTTGCCAATGAGATTACAGAATGTGATAATCCCGATTGGGTCAATCAAAATACCGCCAAGTGGGTAGATATGGCGGCAGCATGGATGAGGGATACCTTATGAAAAACGAGAAAGTAATACTGACAGAAACAGCATACTTAGAAGTGTTTGCAGCAGAACAAACGGGAGAATTTGTTCGGGACGCTCTTCTTGTGATTCCGGGAGGGGGATATGGTTGGCTTTGTGATTACAAAGAAGGAGAACCCATTGCTCTTGCTTTTTTGGAGCAGGGATTCAATGCCTTTGTACTTCATTATTCGGTAGGGGAAAAGGCAAAATTCCCTCAGCCCTTGATTGAAGCTTCCTTAGCTGTTAAGTATATCAAAGACCATGCAAAGGAGTATTTTATTAATCCTGATCGTGTGTTTGCCTGCGGATTTTCTGCAGGAGGCCATCTTTGTGCTTCTTTGGGAACCATGTGGCATCTTCCTGAAGTGTACGAGGGAGCGGGTATTCCTTACGGTTCTAATAAAATTGCGGGAATGTTACCTATTTATCCTGTGATTACACCCTTTGTTCCCGGGACCCATATGCCCAGCTTTTATAACATTTTGGGAACAGAACAGCCGTCTGAGGAAGAATTAAAGCAGTATTCTTTGGAACAGAGGGTGGATAAACATACCGTCCCTGCTTTTTTAATGCATACTGCAACCGACCCTGTTGTGGCGGTGGCGAACACTTTAGAGTTTGCTTGTGCCTTAATAGAAAAAGGGATTTCCTGTGAGGTACATATTTTCCCGGAGGGACCCCACGGAATTGCCCTTGCCAATGAAATCACTTGCTTTAGCGAGCCGGAACAAATCGTTCCTCAAGCAAGTCAATGGGTTACATTGGCGGCATGTTGGATGAAATCAATGGCAGACTGCGAAAAAGTCGGTCTACCGCAAGCAAAAAATAAATCATAAAAATAATTTTATTCTAAATCAGAATAACAAATGAAGAACCGACAGGAAAACATTGAGTTTTTCTGTCGGTTGCTTGGATACAATAAATTTATGAATATATTAAAAAACTATATTCTCCCTTGCAAAAAAGCTGGTATGTCGCCGAAAAAATAAGTAAGAACAAATAAGTTAAAAACAATTGCAAGAGGAATCAGAATGCGGAATTTCCAATGCTTTGTTTTGTGACGAAACACACGCATACCAAGTCCTGCTCCAAAACTGCCCAGTAAAAAGGCACAAAGGAGCAGGGCTTTTTCGCTGATTCTCCATTCATCCGTCATAGCTCTTTTTTTATCACAGCCATATAACAAAAACACAATCAAATTCCATAACAAAAGTCCAATCCATAGCATAGTTGATTCTCCTTTTTATTTGTCCGAGGACAGCATTTGTTTGACTTTTTTTAGTAACCTTGCTTCTATGGGGGAACTTATTTTGTAATACAGTACCCCTCCTATTATGCAAACAATCAGATTGATAGGCATGGTAAATAAAATATGGTCTACCTGTTTATTCCAGTTGTAGCCAATCATGTTGTAATACAGCATTTGAATAAGGAAAATATGGTAGGTTGCATTAGATAGCATCACCATTCTTCGGTCAAACCATCTCGATGGGGAATAGTGTATGTTTTGGAATGCGGCAAGACAGCCTGTTACAATAGGGTATAAAAACAAAGCAACAAACAAGCTTGCCGACCGCCATTGATAGAATAAGGGTAAGGGAAATGCTTTCCAATAAACAAAAATGAAAACGTAAATCAGTCCTGTCAAAAAGAGCCCTATACAAAAGGGAGAACGGCGTTTTAATTCTGTTACCTTGGCGTAAATTCCCAATGCCACCTGAGGAAGAAGTCTGATGGCACAAAATTTATAAGTGTTTTCTGATATATGAATTACCCCTGTGGCAAATATGTCCCAGATAAGGGTGATTCCTAAAATAAATAAAATTCCTTTTTCCTTCCAGCGGGAGACTGCTTTGTACAGCAGAGGGAAGAAAAGTAAAATTTGTATCATGACAACGATATAGTAACTCCCAGGTGCAAAGCCTCCCAACAAAAACCGCTTCATGATACGAATCCAATCATAAGCTTTGTCTTGAATAAAAATATGGATAAAAAGTCCTGTAATTACAACAGGAATCAGAGGCAGATAAAACCGTAATATTCTGGGAATAAGATGGTCAGAACGGTACCAGTCTGTTGTAAGAGAAGGGCGTTTTTCCATGGTGGAAGCAAGCATAAATCCTGAAATCATCAGAAAAAAGGAAACGGCAAATTTGGAAAGGAAAAGAAGGGAAGCAACAAAAAGAAGAGGGAGTCCTGCTGTTTGATAACTTTTTTGATTGCTCCATCCATGTTTTTTTCCGTAACAAAGAAGTCCTGCTCCAATCAGCATGGCAATGAGAAAAAAGCCGGCAAAAAGCAAAATGTATTCTATTTGAAAGGCAGGAGTGTCTTTGACTTTGTGATGCACAAAAATCACAAAAACTGCCGCTGCAATCTTAATAATATCCGCCCCAATGTTTCTTTGTTTTACCGAATCCATAGTTAGCCTCCTTTGCCTTATTATCATATCATATTTTTACATTTGTGTCCAGTTATTTTTCAAATAAAAGGGAACACCTCAAATTGAGATGTTCCTCAGAATGTCAAAAAAGTCGATATGCAATCTTTGATTGCTCACAGCTTACTCTCCCTGCTCAGGGCATAAGCTTTTCTCTGTCCAGCATCCAGCCCCTCGCAGCCGCTCCCTTAAGCAGCTCCGTTATGCTCAAAACAGAAAACAAAAGCCGGTTTCTTGGTTTTTCACATGTACTTGCAGCTTAAGGTTCACTGCTCGGGGCATAAGCTTTTCTATTTACTTCGCCCTTGTTTCACAATAAATACACCGATAAATACCCTTGTCACGATCGGTGAGACGGAACACCTGAGGAAGTTCCTGCTCGGTGGTAGTGATACAACGGGGATTTTTACAAGTAATAACCCCTTCTACTTTTTCGGGCAATTCCAGATGGCCATGCTTGACCCGCTTTCCGTTTTGAATAATGTTTACGGTAATACCTTGGTCAATATATCCCAGCACATCCAAATTTAAATCGATGACTTGATCAATTTTGATAATATCCTTTTTGCCCATCTTGACGCTGTTTGCGTTTTTGATAATGGCAACGGCACATTCCAACTCGTCCAATCCTAAAATATGGTACAGCTCCATACCTTTTCCCGCTTTGATATGATCCAGAACAATACCATCAGTAATGGGATTGATAATCATATTATTCCACCTCCAAAAGCTTCATAATCAGTGCTTTGCGAATGATTTTTCCGTTCAATACCTGTTTGAAATAACAAGCTCTGGGGTCTTGGTCCACCTCTACTGAAATTTCGTTCACACGGGGCAAAGGATGAAGCACCGCCATATCCGGTTTTGCTAAAGTCATTTTTTCTGCCGTTAAAACATAGCTGTCCTTCAAACGGATATAATCTGCTTCATTGAAAAATCGTTCCTGTTGCACACGGGTCATGTACAAAATATCAAGCTCAGGCATTACTTCTTCCAAATTGGTTGTTTCCACATAAGAAACACCCTGTTTATCCAACACATCCTGCCGTAAATAATCAGGAATTTTCAATTCATCAGGAGAGATGAAAATAAATTTGACGCCTTCATAACGGCACATTGCCTGAAGAAGAGAATGAACCGTACGACCAAATTTCAGGTCACCGCAAAATCCTATAGTCAGGTGATCCAGTCTTCCCTTTTCCCGTTTGATGGTAAGTAAATCCGCCAAAGTCTGGGTAGGATGATTGTGTCCTCCGTCCCCTGCATTGATAATGGGAACGGGAGAACGGAGAGATGCCGCAAAAGGTGCCCCTTCTTTGGGATGACGCATGGCTATGATGTCAGCATAACAGCCTACCACCTGTGCTGTGTCCGAAACACTTTCTCCCTTGGAGGCAGAGCTGCTGGAGGCTTCAGAAAATCCCAATACACTTCCGCCCAATTCAAGCATTGCTGCTTCAAAGCTTAAGCGGGTACGGGTAGAGGGTTCAAAAAAGAGAGTGGCAATTTTTTTGCCTTTGCATTTTTCACTGTATGCGTGTGGATTTTCAATCATATCCAAAGAAGTTGCAATCAGTTGGTTAATTTCTTCTACCGATAAGTTCAAAATATCGATTAAATGATTCATTTGTAAATAAGAACTCCTTTCCGTCTTTTTTCAAAAGGGTTTTTCCACCCTTATTTTCAGCCAGAATATCTGTCAGTCGCTTTCAACATGGCGTCTGGCGGCAAAGCCGCCTTTTTGCCGACGTATCGAAGCGAATGGTCGGATGTCAACGTAGGGCTGGGATGATTTTGGTGTAAAATGCCGCATATCCGTATCCGTTGCTGCTTGCGGTATTTTAGCTGAGCTGAGCAGAATGCTGCGAATCGAAGCGGCACAAAAATCATTCGTGCCCAAGTGCGAACAGCCGCCTTGAGCGAAGATTGGGAGGCTGTGGGGGGTGAAGGGGGATGACACCATCCCCCTTTATAAAACAATTCTTTTTTCAAGGTTTTTTAACGTCCTTGTTTTAGCCAAAATATCTGTCAGCCGCTTCCAACATGGTGAATTATTATTTCATCCAGCTTTCGTCAGAAGGGTTATTCCGAAATGCAATCAAGCGGTCAACATCATCCTTGGAAATATATCCTTCTTCAGCAGCAACCTGAGCCAAGGTATCCAAATTGGAAAGACTGATATTTTTCACATTTGCATCTTTCAGTCTGTCCAATCCTTTTTGCATTCCGTAGGTAAAGATGCTGACAATACCAAGAACCTCTGCTCCTGCTTCTCTTAAAGCGTCTACCACTTCAATTACACTTCCGCCGGTGGAAATCAAATCTTCTACTACAACCACTTTTTGTCCGGCTTCCAGTTTTCCTTCAATCTGGTTTCCGCGGCCATGGGTTTTGTTGCCTGAGCGAACATATCCCATAGGCAAATCCATCAGGTGGGCAGTAATTGCCGCATGAGCAATTCCTGCGGTACTGGTTCCCATGAGCACTTCACATTCAGGATAGTGTTCTTTGATGGTTTCAGCCAGTGCAGTTTCCACATGAGTCCGCACGGTTGGTGCAGTCAAGGTCAGTCGGTTATCACAGTAAATGGGGCTTTTGATACCGCTTGCCCAGGTAAAAGGCTCATCAGGTCTTAAAAATACTGCCTCAATAGAAAGTAAATCCTTTGCAATCAATTCTTGTGTGTTCATAATAATTCTCTCCTTTATCATCCAAGAAATTCTTTACAACAACGTAAATATGCAGCTTTTGGGTCTGATGCAGCGGTTACGGGTCTGCCTACCACAATATAATCTGAGCCAAGCTCTCTTGCTTTTGCAGGGGTGGTAACACGAACCTGATCTCCAATGTCTCCGTCAGCAAACCGCACTCCGGGAGTAACAGTCAGAAAATTTGATCCGCATACTTCTTTTACTTTTCCTGCTTCTAATGGAGAGCAAACCACGCCGTCCAGACCTGATGTCATAGCATTTTTTGCATAGTGCATGACCACCTGATCAATAGGCTTAGGGATCAGCAATTCTTCTTCCATTGCCTGTTGGCTTGTAGAAGTCAGTTGAGTAACACCGATGAGCAAGGGACGGGTTCCGTCTTCATGGGTTAATCCTTCTAATGCCGCCTGCATCATGGCAGATGCACCCGACGCGTGAAGATTGCACATATCCACATCCAAATGAGATAATACTCTCATGGCTTTTTTTACGGTATTGGGAATGTCGTGGAGTTTCAGATCCAGAAAAATCTGATGACCACGTTCTTTCATTTCTTTTACAATGGCAGGACCTTCTGCATAATACAGCTCCATACCGATTTTTAAGTAGGGCTTTTTGTCCGGAAACAAGTCCAGAAATTCCATTACTTCCTTTTTGCTGCTGAAATCGCATGCAATGATTACATCTTTGCTCATTGATGAGCACCTCCTATAATAGATTCTAAACGGTCAATGCCGTATTGTTTCATGGTATCGGGTAGTTGGGCAATGATGTCTCGACAAATAAAGGGATCAATCAGATTAGCCGCACCGATTTGTACCGCAGTTGCTCCTGCCAGCATCATTTCAATCACATCTTCTGCAGAAGATACCCCTCCCATACCGATGATGGGAATGGAAACTGCTTCATAGACCTGATATACCATCCGCAACGCCACAGGGAAGATTGCCGACCCTGAAAAACCGCCCATTTTGTTGGCAATCACAGGTTTTTTTCGTTTTAAATCAATCCGCATCCCTAACATTGTGTTAATCATACTGATGCCGTCTGCACCTGCTTCTTCGCAAGCCTTGGCAATGGATACAATATCTGTTACGTTAGGGGTCAGCTTGATAAACACCGGTTTTTTGGTGACTTCCTTTACCGCTTTTGTCACAGCAGCAGCAGCGGCTGGATCCGTTCCAAAGCTCATTCCGCCATGCTTTACGTTAGGACAGCTGACATTGACTTCAATCCAGCCCACTTGTTCTTCTTTATCAATTTTTTCGCAGCATTCCTGATATTCATCAATGGAAAAACCGCTGATGTTTGCCATAACGGGCTTATGGAAGCATTGCTTTAATTTGGGTAATTCTTCACTGATGACCTTGTCAATCCCGGGATTTTGAAGTCCTACTGCATTAATCATCCCTGAGGGACATTCTGCAATTCTGGGAGTGGGATTTCCAAATCGTGCTTCCCGGGTGGTTCCTTTGAACGAAAAGGTTCCCAGCACGTTGATATCATAAAGTTCTGCAAATTCATATCCGAATCCGAAGGTGCCGGAGGCAGGAATCACGGGATTATCTAGAGAAATACCGCACAAATCCACTTTCGTTACCATATAATTTCCTCCTTTTCCAAAACTGGTCCGTCTTTGCAAATCCGTTTGTTTCCGTATTTTGTTTTACAACTGCAACCCATGCAAGCACCAAATCCGCAACCCATCCGTTCCTCAAAGCTGAACTGACCCGAACAATCCGTATGGTCAGACACGGCTTTTAACATGGGGATAGGACCGCAGGCATAACAGTAAGAAAATCCGTCCATGGGAACATCTGTTACAAAGCCTTTCACTCCATAGCTTCCGTCTGCGGTAGCAATTTTTACCGTAACGCCCAAAGCTTCCAGTTCCTTTTCATAAAATACATCCTCAGCTGATGCAAAGCCAAGAATCGCGGTGGGTTTTGCACCTGCCTGAATCAGCTCTTTTGCCAGTTTATACAGCGGGGGAACTCCTACACCGCCTCCTACCAATAAGGGAGAGAAACCACCCTTTTTCACGGAAAAACCGTTTCCCAGAGAAACCAGGCAGTCTAAGGTTTGTCCCAAAGCCATTTGACTCATCTGCTCTGTGCCCTTTCCTACAACCTTATAAATAATTACAAGTTCTGAATCGTTGTAATCACAAATGGAAATGGGACGGCGAAGAAAGTGACCTTCTAATTTAATATTGATAAATTGTCCGGGAGCTGTAATGGGAGAGGTGTCCCCCTTCAGTACCATTTTATAAACATCACGGGCAATTTTTTTATTTTCATTAATGATATAAATTCCCTGTTTCATCATTTGTCTTCCTTCCATACAATATTACCGTTATAAATCGTCATACGGCACTCTCCAAATACTTTCATTCCTTCAAAGGGAGTGCTTTTTCCTTTGGAAACAAAATCCGAAGGCGTAACGGTGTATTGTTTATTTAAATCAAAAACTGTCAGGTTGGCAGGCTTTCCGATGGCAATTTCATTGCCAATGCCAAACCGCTTGGATGGGTGGTCATGCATCAATTGAATTAACTCTTCCAAGGAGAGAATCCCTTCCTTAACCAAATAGGTGTAAAGCACGGGAAAAGCCGTTTCCAATCCCACAACTCCCATCATGCTTTTTTCTAAACCTTTGCTCTTTTCTTCTGCAGAATGGGGAGCATGGTCAGTGGCAATCATGGAAATAGTGCCGTCTTTGATGCCTTCAATTAAGGCTTCCCGATCCTCTTTTCCCCGAATGGGCGGGTTCATTTTAAACCGACCCTCTTCCTGCAATTGAGAATCATCCAGCACCAGATAGTGGGGTCCTGTTTCCGCTGTTACATCCAGTCCCTCTTTTCTTGCTTTTCGAATTAATGCTACACTTTCTTTTGCAGAAACATGGCAAATGTGATAAGAACATCCGGTTTCTTTTACCAATTCCAAATCCCGTGCAATGGGACCCCATTCGCTTTCGGAGCAGATTCCTTTGTGACCGTGTTGTTTTGCATATTCCCCATCGTGAATATAACCACCCTTGAGCAGGGAATTATCTTCGCAATGAGCCACCACAATCTTTTCCAGGGAGTTGGCTTTTTTCATACATTCTCTCATTAAATCGGGAGATTGAACTCCTTTACCGTCATCCGAAAAACCAACTACGAAGGGTGCCATTTCCTCCATGGCAGAAATACATTCTCCCTGTTGCTCCACTGTGAGGGAGCCGTAAGGAGAAACGGAAATGAGAGCATCTTTTTTGATTGCGGTTAATTGTTCGTCCAAATGATTTTTACAGTCGGGCACAGGAGATAAATTGGGCATGGAGCAAATGTGCGTGTAACCTCCCCGTGCGGCAGCTTTTGTTCCTGTGGCAATTGTTTCTTTATACAAAAAACCCGGTTCTCGAAGATGAACATGAACATCAACAAAACCGGGAAAAATCATACAGCCCTCAAAATGAAACACTTGTGCTGTTTCGGAAAATGAAGAAGCAATTCCAACAATTTGACCCTCTTCAATCAACAGGTCAGCTTTGCGGAATTGGTGATCCAGATATATGGTTGCACCTGATAAAACATACTTCATAAAAATATTCCTTACCCTTTCTCTTATTGATAAAATTATAGCATATTTTTCTGAAAAAGTCAAGGAATTTTCGGGGAGAATTAAACCTTCTATTGCAGAAAAGAAGAAATTTAAAATAAATTGTACAAATGGGGCTTCTGACCGTCCCGAAGGGCACGGAGAGATTGAAGAAGGCGATGACAGGCAGCTGCGCAATGAGCATCCTTTTCATACTTTAAAAAAGCTACTGCCTCGGAAAGAGAAAGGGAAACCCGTTCGATTGCTTCATGGTCCAGAATGGTTTCTAGGCGGTTTAGTTCTTTGTTCCACAATTCTTGTCCTGTCAAAAGAAAAAATTCTGCCTCATCTTTGTTTCCCGTCTCCAACTCTTGTTCTGCTTGATCAACCAGTGTTTCCATTTGCTGAGAAATATGACAGATATAATCGGCACTACCTAAAATCATAACAGCTAATACGGCCAATCCTGCCAAACCATACCAATATCGGTTCATACGTCCTCCTTTCTCACCAAATAACAATTTTTTTGGTCGTCCACATTTAATAAAAACACCTGTTTTGGGGATGAAATTCCCTGCCGTTTCAGATATTTCAGCATCCATTCTTCCGTGATTCCTATTTGCTTCATTGCTTTTTTGTCTGCATATCCGTCCAGAATCACAGGCCATGGCAAAGTTTTTGTACTCGATTTTGGAAATACACTTAATTGTCCGTTGGTTTCTAAAATTGCGAACTCTACCTCTTCAATTCGTTCGATTTGCTGTAACCGAAGCTCTTCAATCAGGTCTTCTAATGTAAAACGCAGTTTGCCCAGCATTTTTCGGTCGATTTTGCCATGATCAATTAATATTTGAGAGGAACCGGAAAGCAATCGATGAAAGCGAGGACATTTTAAAGTTAAATAAGACATGGTAATTTCCAGCACCAGCAAAGTGAGAATGGGAATCAGACCGGAAAAAAGAGGAAGGGAAGTGGTTTGCATAGGGATAGAAGCAAGGTCGGAAATTAAAAGGGTGACTACAAGCTCGGTAAGCTGCAGTTCTCCGATTTGTCTTTTGCCCATCAACCGCATGAAAATAACAAGTAAGAAATATAATATAATGGTTCGGAAAAAGGATGTAAACATTATAAAATCACCTCGTCTCCTATTTTTTCCCCGAATTTGTAAAATATGCTTGAAAAGGAGACGGAGTATATGATATAATGAATGCAACAATATGTCTTTTCGGGATGTTAGTTCGTAAAATGATGGGAAAGGAAGAAGTAATAATGAACTATTTTCAAAAAGTGCTGACGGAATTTGTTTCCGGAAAGCTTTCAAAGGATAAAAAAACTGTGCAGTTGGCAAAATTATTTGCAGAGGAGCCGGGAAAGAAAATCATTTGCTACGAGGCACCTATTTCCATGCTGAAAGCATTACTGGAGGAAAAGCCATCCCGGTTGTTGGCGGTTGCCCAAGCAGAAACCAAAGAACAGAAAAAATTGGCAGTAACAGGGAAACATATGATTTCCTTTGAAGGTGTCTTGTCTCAGATTCAGGACAGAGTATTTGATATTGGAGTTTTTTGTCCTGAAACCTTATTGACAGAGGATTTGGAGCAATTGTTAGGTGATGCATACCGTTTGGTGAAAGAGGGGGGCAAGCTGATCTTTCTTGCACAGCCTCAGACCAATCTGTATACCGATTTGATCAAACATTCTTTAACAAAATCAGGGTTCGGAGAAATTCGTTTTCTGTGTGATGGTCATTACAGTGTGATTACTTGTGTGAAAGAAAAGGAGGAAGCAATATGAAAAAAAAGGTAATTTGGCTTTTTATCATTGGTTTGCTTCTTCGGGTTGCTTTGGGACTGTTCGGGCAATGGGGACACCCTACTGACCAGGCATGTTTTTTTAGTTGGGCTGAGACCTTAAGGGAGGCAGCACCTTGGGGCTTTTATCAGGCAACCGATTTTTGCGACTATCCTCCGGGATATTTTTATTTGTTGTATCCTTTGAGTTGGTTAATGAAATTGTTCGAAGGGGTACGACCCCTTTCGTTTCTTATTTTACGACTGCCTGCTATAGCAGCAGATTTGCTGATTGCTTTTTTATTAGGAAAAATGGCATTGGAAAAGGGTGGAGAAAAACGACAAATTTTGGTGGTTGCTCTTCTTTTATTCAATCCGCTAATGGTGATTAATTCATCCGTTTGGGCACAGATTGATTCTGTTTGGTGTTTGTTTCTTCTTTTGGCAATATTGTGGAGGGAAAATCGTATTAAAAGTGCTGCAATGCTGGCAATCTCGGTGTTGATAAAACCACAGGCACTTCTGTTTTTTCCTATGATGGCTGCATTTTATTTTGACAAAAAAAAGCCGGTTTTGGAATATTTGAAAGCTTTGGGAACAGGTCTTTTAATTTTTCTGATTGCGACCTTCCCCTTTTGTCTTGGAGATTATTCGATAATTTTGGACAAATACTTCGGTACTATGACGGGCGGATATCCTTATGCTACTGTCAATGCTTTTAATTTGTATGGTTTTTTAGGAGCAAACTGGACAGAGTTATCCCAGCCATTCTTGTTTTTTACCTATGGTTTTTGGGGAAAGGTTATGATTGGGGTCGGAGTGATTTTAGGCTTTCTTTCTTATTTTCTTTGGAAAAAAGGCTGCTGGTTATCTGCAGCTGCTGCCATGACCACTCTCTTTTTATTCGGTCCCATGATGCATGAACGGTATTGGTATCCTGTTGTTTTGTTGCTGTTGGCGGCATTTGCTGAAGGTGAGAAAAAAGAAAAGGGATTGATTAGTGCCTATGGTTTGATTTCTCTTGCCAATTTTATTAATGTATGGTTGGCATTAACATCTGCTTTGAACGGATACCGACCCATTGCTTTTCCTGCAATTATGATATTTTCTCTTCTTAGCTTGTTTGCGGGAGCTTTGCAATATCGTGTTACATATGGAAAAAAGGATGTGAATATATCATTGAAGAAGTGGAAAAAAAATCGTGAGCTTCCTTTGGTGCTTTTGATTACTTTGGTTTATTCGGTGACAGCGTTTGTAAACTTAGGAGACAAATCTGCACCTCAAAGCTTTTGGAATGTTTCGGAAGGAACGGTTATGTGGATGGATTTAGGGGAAGAGTATGATTTGTCCCGTTTGATGGTATATACAGGAATTTCCCATGCCAATTATGAATTTTATCTTTCTAAAGAGGTGACAGGAGCCCAAGAACAGATTGCACGATTTGAATCTCCTTATTGCTTTAGCTGGCATCAATCAGATACTGACCTCTCAGGACGGTACTTATTCATCCGTGTTCTGGATATGCCGGGAAGTATCGGTGAGTTGGCATTGTTTGATAAAGAAGGAAAACAGATTCCGATTCCGTCTGAACCTGTTTGGGAGCTGATCACAGATGAGCAGGAGTTGGCAGTTTACGAGCCTACTTATAAAAATGGAACCTATTTTGATGAAATTTACCACGCAAGAACAGCATATGAATTTATTCATGGCATGAGCCCTTATGAAACCACTCATCCTCCCCTGGGCAAGGTTTTGATTTCCGTAGGGATTTCTCTGTTTGGAATGACACCCTTTGGCTGGCGGTTTATGGGAACCTTATTTGGTTGTCTGATGCTTCCCATATTTTATCTTCTTTGCAAAAAGATATTTCCCAAAGGTAAAACAGCAATTTTGGGATGCGGATTGTTTGCCCTTGATTTTATGCACTTTGCTCAAACCAGAATTGCAACCATAGATACCTATGCTCTCTTTTTCATTTTGCTTATGACCCTGTTTATGGCAGATTATTTAAAAACCCATAGCTACCGTTCTTTGGGTTTGTGCGGAAGTTTCTTTGGATTGGGTGCTGCATCTAAATGGACTTGTATTTACGCGGGAGCTGGTTTGGCGGTACTTTTCTTCGTGGATTTGTTTCTTAACCGCAAGGAAGAAAATTTCAAAAAAATTGCTTGGAAGCGATGCGGTTTTTGTATGATTTTCTTTGTGCTGGTGCCTGTGGTAATTTATGCTTTATCTTATCTCCCTTGGACAAAGTGTGCAGGACAAAGCTGGCAAACGGTATGGAACAATCAGTTTGATATGTATGATTATCACAGCAAGTTGGATGCAGAGCATGGCTATTCTTCTCCCTGGTATGAATGGCTGATTATGGTAAAGCCCATGGTATTTTATCGTCAGGAAACGGTTACGGGAGGGATTAGTACCATTGCCACCTTTGGAAATCCTGTGATTTGGTGGGGCGGTCTGATTGCCATTATTGCTATGGCGATTACAGGCATTCGGGAAAAATCCAAAGAAGCATGGATCATCGGATGCAGTTATCTTGCACAGATTTTGCCTTGGGTTTTTGTAACCAGAATCGTATTTATTTATCATTATTTTAATTGCACTCCCTTCCTGATTCTGGCATTGTTGTATTGGTATCAGAAGAGAACACCTTCTTCAAAGGTACAGAAGGGAATTGTATGGGGAGCGATAGGCTGTGCATGTGTGTTGTTCGTGCTCTTTTATCCCGTTCTTTCCGGGGCAGAAGTACCATGGGGGTTTGTTCAACAGTGGCTATGTTGGTTCCCTCAGTGGTATTTTGTATAAATTTTGTGCAATTATTTGAAAAAATGTCTTGAATTTTTGGAAAAAGTAGGGTATAATAAACATAGAGGAGCAGATGTTTTGCTTCCAAAAATTTCGTATCCTGAGGAGTGATCTGAATGAAGTGTATTATGGTTGGCAGAAAAATGGAGATTTCGGATGCAGTTCGGGACAAGGCAGAGCAAAAGCTGGAAAAACTGAATCGGTTTTTCCCCGATGATGTAATTTGTCACGTTACCATCCGTCCTCACAAAGGCAAGCTTGTCATTGTAGAGGCAACCATCTCTCATGGTGGTATGATTTTCCGGGGTGAAGCAAGCGGAGAAGAAATTCTTCCCTGTATTGACAGAGTGGAGGAATTGCTGGAACGTCAGCTTCGCAAAAACAAAACCCGTTTGGAAAAACAGCTCCGTACAGGTATGTTACTCTTGCAGGAGGATGTTCCTCCTGAGGAAGAAGAAAAGGAATTCAATATTGTCCGTACCAAATCGGTGCAGATTAAACCCATGAGCGTGGAGGAAGCAATCCTGCAAATGAATTTGTTGGGGCATACCTTCTTCCTGTTTCAGAATGCAGAAACTCTGGAAACGGATTTGGTGTATCGTCGTAATGACGGTGGTTATGGCTTAATGAATACAAAAAAAGAATAAAAAGAAGTTAGGAGAAAGACCAATGAGCTTAGAACAAGTAACTTACGAAAGCTGGGGAAATTGCCTGCGGCTTTACAACGACAAGGCTGAACTGTTGATTACGCTGGACTTCGGTCCCCGTGTGATTCGTTTCGGATTTATCGGCGGGCAAAATCTGTTTTGTGAAGATACAGAAGTGGAATCCTCTGCATCCGGTGAAGATTTTGATCAGGTGTATGGCAAGGATGCTACCTGGTATATCCGTGGGGGACACAGACTGTGGACCAGCCCCGAAGCAAGCCCCCGTTCCTATTATCCTGATAACGAGCCTGTTGCCTGGGAGGAAATTGAAAATGGTGTTTTACTGACCCCTCCTCCTCAAAAATGGACTCAGCTTCAGGAGCAAATGGAGATTACCATGTGTCCTGAAAGTGCAAAGGTAACCGTAAAGCATAAAATTGTAAACTTAGGTGCATGGGATATAGAATTTGCTGCATGGGCACTGACCGTTTTGGCAAGAGGCGGAATTGAAATCGTTCCTCAGCCTCAGAAGGATACGGTGCTGTTAGGCAACCGTTTGCTTGCCCTATGGCCCTACACCAAAATGACTGACAAACGGGTTTATTGGGGGGATAATTACATTTCTTTACAGCAGCATCCTGATGCTGACTGCCCCATTAAGTTCGGAATCAACAGCGAACATGGTTTTGCAGCTTATTGCTTAAATGGTGATTTGTTTGTAAAACAGTTTGAGCTTCATGAAGGTGCAGAGTATCCCGACGGAGGAATGTCTTTTGAAACCTACACCAACAGTCTGATGCTGGAAATGGAATCCATCAGCCCCTTGAAAAAGGTAGCCCCCGGAGAATGCATTGAGCATACGGAGCATTGGTCTTTGTACAGCGGTGTTACTGCTCCCGACCCTGAAGATGAGTCAGCAATGGAAGAGTTAGTGAAAGCTTACGTAAAATAACAAAAAACGGGCAGGCAATTTGTCTGCCCGTAATTTTATAAAAAAGGATGGAAATATTATGGAACTTTGTATTTCTATTGGTTATTTAAAGAAATCTCCTGAAGGAACTTCAAGAACGCTGAAACAAGCAGCTTGTATTTGTAAAGAAGGCGGGATTTCTTATGCAGATTATTTAAGCCCAATCAATGAGAATAACTGGGAGGAGCTGGCATATCAGGAAGCAAAGATTTTGTCAGATGCAGGAATTACGGTGCATCAATCTCATGCCCCCTATAATCGGTACAGCATGATAGAGGAATCTCTGTTTCATGACTATATGCTCCGTTCCGTAGAAGCAGCAAAAATTTTGGGAGCAACTTATCTGGTCATTCACGGTGATGAATTTCGGACTTTTTCCCGTAATACAGAGGATGCACTTGGTTGGAGTATGGAGTTTTATGCACCCATAGCGGAGCTTGCCCAAAAGAAGGGAATCAAGCTTGCATTTGAAAACGTGTTTGAGGATAAGAATCGAGGAAGGCTTCGCCATACCTCGGTGACAGAGGATTTAATTGCTTTAATTGACGGATTAGATGCGGTTTGCTGCTGGGATTATGGTCATGGCAGAAAGCAAAATGGAGAAAAGGATTTGGAGGAAATCAGAAAAGTAGGAAACCGCCTTGCTTGTACTCATGTGCACGACAATTATTATGGTTCTGATTTGCACGTTCCGCCCTTTTTCGGTGTTATTGACTGGAAAGGACACATGGCATTCTTGAAAGAAATCGGTTATCAGGGAATGCTAAGTTTTGAACCTGTTTACGGAGCAATGCCGGATGAATTAATAGGAGATTATCTTCGGTTTATGACCAGAATAGGAAACACTTTGAATCATTTGGGATAAAAATGATGCGTCGGTATTGACAAATACCGAGAAAAGATGATACAATGATACTGCTATATCAAGAGGAAAGGATGAAAATAATATGAAAAAAATAGGTTTGATTTTGTTGATTTTTGTTTTACTTATGCTTTGTGTAATGACAGGAGCAGCTGAGGAGTCTATTACCGTTACAGTGAACGGTGGGGTGTTGGAAAGCGATGTTCCTGCCCAGTTGGTGAATGACAGAACCATGCTTCCCATGAGAGCTGTATTTGAAGCTTTGGGTGCAACGGTAACCTGGATTGAAGAAGATCAGTTGGTTTTGGCTGTGAGAGATGAGGTTTTGATTACCATGCAAATTGGTTCTGACAATATGAGCATTAGTAAAAACGGAGAAGATAGTCAGATCAAGTTAGATGCAGTTCCTTTTGTAACGAATGATCGTACTATGGTGCCTGTCCGTGCGGTAGCAGAGGCATTGAGTGCGAAGGTGGATTGGGTGGAAGAAACCAACACTGTGGTGATTACTGACGAAAAATTGACAGAATAAAGGATTGTTGACATTGATGAATTTTGACTTACAACAAGAATTTGACGAAGAAAAAATGTTCCAAGCGGGTGTTGCCGGTTTAACGGTCAGACGCTTTCTTGAGATGCTCTTTTGGTCGGTGTTTTTGTCTGCATTTGGAATTTTATTTAATTTTTCAGGAATTGCCGGCTCGAAGAAAATGCTGATGGTGTTTTTGACCTTGGGTACATTGGCATATTTATTGCTGAATCTTCATCAGCTGAAGCAATGTTTTTATGATTTGCAAGATAAAAAAATGTATTATTATTCTAATTTCATTGCATACTTTTTGTTTGTGATAGTTTCCTTACTGGTTTACGTTTTGGCAGGTAATACAGCGTATGCCTGGTGCTTTGCTATTACAAAATTTTTGCGGTACAGCCCTTTGGGAATTTCCAATTTGGTTTCTGCATTGATTTTTCACGGATTGTTATTATTGGTGATTATCATAGCTCCTATTGGCATGGATTGGATTTTTATGGAAGAGGAAGAGCAGCATGATTAAGGTTTGTCTGGCAGAATTGAATATTCAAATCGAAAACCGATTTTCTTTGATTGAGCAGATGTGTCGGGCATATCTCACTTCCTTTTCCCGGCCTGATATAACTGTTTCTGTAACCGAAGAAGAAATTCGAGCAGAAGGAGAGGGATCACTTCCTTATCTGGAAACCCTTGCAGTTTATCGGAAAATTTCGGAACGGCTCTTAGACTATGATGGATTTTTAATGCATGGTGCGGTATTGGAAATCAATGGTACAGGTGTTGCCTTCCTTGCAAAAAGCGGAACGGGAAAAACCACTCACCTGAGATTGTGGCAACGGCTGTTTGGCGAGAAGGTAACGGTGGTAAACGGGGATAAGCCTTTGATCAGAATGAAAAACGGAGAACCGATTGCCTATGGCACTCCATGGGCAGGGAAAGAAGGACTTCAGACCAATACCTCGGTGCCTTTGAAAAAAATTTGTTTTATCGAACGGGCAGAGGAAAACCAATGTGTACCTCTGGCAAAAAAAGAAGTATTACCCAGACTGCTCGGTCAGGTTTACTTGCCGAAAAGTCCGGAAAAGCTGTCCAAAACTATGGATTTAATCGGAAACTTACTGGAATGTTCGGACTGTTATATCATCCGATGCAATATGGAGTTAAGTGCTGCCGAAATGGCATATCAAGCTTTATTTCAATCATAAAGAGAGGGTGTAACAAAATCGCACACCACACAAGGCAAAAAACGAGTCTGCAGCAAAATTATTTTGCTGCAGACTCGTTTCATTAAGATTCAAATTTTTTAATTGTTTTAATGTTATCCCTTAACATTTCAAGCTGTTTGGGACTCATCCCCCGGATGTCATCCAAAATCATTTTCAGTGTACTCTCATCTGTGCTGTCATCATAATCGGCAATCAAAGCATCAACAGAAATATGCAAAGCCTTGGTAATTGCAATAATGGTATCAAAATTAGAACGATGATATCCTGCTTCTATTCTTGATAAATGTTTTTGATTGGTTCCAATTAATTCTGCCAGCTCAGCTTGTGTTAATTTATGCTCCAATCGGTAAAATTGTATCCGATTTCCGATTTTTTTAAAATCCAATTCGTTATTCATGCTTATTTCCCCATTTATCATTTTTATTTATATTTATATTATAATCTATTTATTATTTTATTAAAACTTGACAGAAGGTGTAAATTTATAAAAATTATTCAACTAAATAAATAAATTTCCTTTATTTTATTCATTTGATATGGTATAATGGTATTAAAATATCCCATAAATTGAGTAAAAGGAGAAAATAAAATGAAGAAATTAATCCCTACTGTGGTGGTGTTATTGTTGTTATGGCAGACAAGCTGTGGCGAACGGGTGTCCTTGCCAAGGGAATCTGCGGTGTCTTCTGTTGTTCCCGTTGTACAAACTGCCACTCCCTCTCCTTTTTTAATTGGCAATAAAAATACGCGCAAATTTCATCTCAGTTCTTGTTATTCTCTCCCCATGGAAAAAAATCGGGTATATTTTTCTTCCAAAGAGGAAGCGGAGGAGGCATATTATCAGCCTTGCATGAACTGTAATCCCTGATTTTTTCTAAATTTAGTATGATTTTTTAAAAAATTTTCGTTTAACTCTTTACAAAAAGGATTTTTTGTGGTAAAATAACTATGTCCCTTTGCTCGGATTGCGGGTGAATCCTTGAAATTACAAGGAATACTCCAAGCCGTATTCTGTGCTGTAGGGGTAAAATTATGAATGGAGGAAATGTATCATGATGAAGGATGTAAAGCAAGCAATTATCGATGAGTACAAAACTCACGAAGGCGACACCGGTTCTCCCGAAGTTCAGGTTGCTCTGTTGACTCAGCGGATTAACCACCTGAACGAACATCTGAAGACTCACAAGAAGGATCATCATTCCAGACGCGGTCTTCTGAAGATGGTTGGTCAGAGACGCGGGCTTTTGGATTATCTGATGAGCAAGGATATCGAAAGATATCGTTCTCTGATTGCCAGACTGAACCTGAGAAAGTAGTCATTGAGAAGGCGGTGCAGAGGGGAAGATTTCTTCCCCGGCCGCCTTTTTGTTCTATTTTCCGAACGCTTTACTTTTGGAATTTTGTTGGACATTTAGCAGTTAGATGACAGTTTTTTGTCTTATTTGAATACTATATTTTCAAATAGATTTGATCGTGGATATACCTCTTAATTACCCAAAACGAGGTTGGTAAAAAACTGTGATTTAAATGCTAAAGACCAATAAGGTTCCTGAAAATTTATTTTTAAGGAGGCTATTTTTAGCATGAAACAAGTATTTTCAACCACTCTGGCGGGCAGACCGTTGGTAGTGGAAACAGGCGAAATGGCACAGCTTGCAAACGGCTCTGCCCTGGTGCGTTACGGTGATACTGTTGTATTATCCACCGCAACCGCATCCAAATCTCCCAGAGAAGGAATTGACTTTTTCCCTCTGAGTGTTGACTATGAAGAAAAGCTGTATGCGGTTGGTAAAATCCCCGGCAGCTTCCAGAAAAGAGAAGGAAAGCCTTCCGAAAAGGCAATTCTTACTTCCCGTGTAATTGACCGTCCCATCCGTCCCTTGTTCCCCAAGCATATGAGAAACGATGTTACGGTAAACTCTTTGGTGCTTTCTGTTGAGCAGGATAACTCTCCTGAAATCACCGCTATGATTGGTACTTCTCTGGCAATTTCTATTTCTGACATTCCTTTTGACGGCCCTGTTGGCGGTGTGTTCGTAGGAATGGTAGACGGTGAATTTATCATCAATCCTACCGTAGAACAGAGAGAAAAGAGCATTCTGCAATTAACGGTTGCCGGTACCAAAGACCGTGTAGTTATGATTGAAGCAGGTGCCCAGGAAGTAAGCGAAGAGGATATGTACAATGCAATCCTGTTTGCCCATGAAGAAATTAAAAAGATTTGTGCTTTCATCGAAACTGTAGTAGAAGCAGTCGGAAAGCCCAAGTTTGAATATGAAGCACAGACTGTGGATGAAGAGCTGTATGAAACAGTAAAAGCATTTGCACAGGCAAGAATCGAAGTTGCTCTGGACACGGATGATAAAACTGTTCGTGACAATGCATTGGCAATTGTAATTGCTGATACTATGGAGCATCTGGCGGACAAGTATCCGGAGGTAACCGAAGGAGAAGTTCGTGAAATCTTTGAAAAAATCCAGAAAGCCATTGTAAGACGGTGGTTACTGGTTGACCACAAGCGTGTAGACGGACGTAAGATTGACGAAATCCGTCCTCTGAACGCTCAGGTGGATTTGGTTCCCAGAACTCACGGTTCCGGTATGTTCACCAGAGGTCAGACACAGGTTTTGACTTTGGCAACCTTAGGTCCTGTTGCTGATGCACAGCGGTTAGATGGACTGGATGAAGAAGAAACCAAACGGTATATGCACCACTATAATTTCCCCTCCTACTCTGTTGGGGAAACCAAACCTTCCAGAGGTCCCGGACGTCGTGAAATCGGTCATGGTGCATTGGCAGAACGTGCATTGGAGCCTGTGATTCCTCCGGTAAGCGAATTCCCCTATGCAATTCGTTTGGTATCTGAAGTATTAAGCTCTAATGGTTCTACCTCTCAGGGTAGTGTTTGCGGAAGCACTTTGGCTTTGATGGCTGCGGGTGTTCCCATTAAAGCTCCTGTTGCAGGTATTTCTGTTGGTTTGGTAACAGATAAAGACGATTATCTTACCATGATTGATATTCAAGGTGTAGAAGATTTCTATGGTGATATGGACTTTAAGGTTGCAGGTACCAAAAAGGGTATCACCGCAATTCAGATGGATATTAAAATTCACGGTTTGACCAAGGAAATTATTAAGGAAGCTCTGGAAAAGACCAGAGATGCAAGATACTATATTTTGGATGAAGTAATGCTTCCTGTTATTGGAGAACCCAGAGAAACATTATCTCCCTATGCGCCTAAGATTACCACGCTTAAGATTGATGTGGATAAGATTCGTGATCTCATTGGCCCGGGCGGAAAGATGATTCAGAAAATTATTGCAGAAACCGGCGCTACCATTGATGTTGAAGATGACGGTACTGTATATGTGGCATCTCCTGACCAAGCCTCCGGTGATTTGGCTGTGAAGATGGTAACAGATGTAACCCGCGAACCCGAAGTTGGGGATATTTATACTGGTAAAGTAACCAAGCTGATGGCATTTGGTTGCTTCGTAGAATTCCTGCCCGGTAAAGAAGGCTTGGTTCACATTTCCAAGCTGGATCGGAAACGTGTGGAAAAGGTAGAGGATGTTGTTTCTGAAGGGGACGAAATTGTTGTTAAAGTAATTGAATTTGACAAACAGGGCAGAATCAATCTGTCCAGAAAAGACGCTCTGCCGGAACAAGAACAAGAATAAGAGCAGAATAATAACATGGAATGGGCCGGCCGCGGCAAAGGGGACAACATGCTCCCTGCCGGTCGGTCCCTTTATTTTTTCGGAGGTGGAAATGGTTCAATTTTATACTTTGTCCAACGGCTTGCGAATTGGAGCGGAAAAAATTTCCCATGTAAAGTCTGTGACCGCAGGATTTTTTATTCAGGCAGGCGGTCTGACGGAGAAAAAACAGGAAAACGGAATTTCTCATTTTTTGGAACACATGTTGTTCAAAGGAACCGAAAACCGAAGCGCGTGCCAAATTGTTCAGGCGATAGACAGAACAGGTGGCGTGCTTAATGCTTTCACGTCAGATGAATATACCTGTTATTATGTAAAAACTCTGGACAGACAGTTGGAAACAGCCATTGACGTCCTTTGCGATATGTTGTTTCATTCCCTTTTTTCTCCGGAAGATATGGAGCTGGAAAAACGAGTAATAGCAGAGGAAATCAGTCTTTATGAGGATTCCCCTGAGGAATTGGTAGGAGATTTGCTGTCTCAACAAGCATGGGGCGATTGTCCCGCCGGTAGAACGATTTTGGGGACTCAAAAGGGAATCAAAGCATTTGAACGAAATCATCTTATTTCCTATATGGATCGATTTTATCATCCTGAAAATATGGTGTTTGCCATTGCAGGAAGCTTTGAGCTTTCTCAGGTCATTGAGCTTTTGGAAAAAAGAATGGCAAAGGTGATGTCTTGGACTCCTCAATTTCCGGAATCTCCTTTGGTATTTCATCCGGGAGTGAGCTATAAAGAAAAGGATGCGGAGCAAACACAGTTTGTATTTGGTTTTGAAGGTGTTTCAAGAAAAGATAAGGATTTATATCCCTTGTTAACAGTAAATACTTTGTTCGGGGGCGGAATGAGCTCTCGTCTATTCCAAAATATCCGCGAGCAAAGAGGCCTTGCTTATTCAATAGGGTCGTACCCACTTTGTTACAACAAATCCGGAATATTAGCAATCAGTGCGGGAATCAGCCCTGAAAATACAGAAGAAACCATGGAATTGATTTTCAGGGAAATCAAGGAATTGTGTGAAAATGGAATTTCTGAAGAAGAGCTTTCTGCTTGTAAGGATCAATTGGCAGGTGGATATTTATTAGGTCTGGAATCTACGTCCTCAAGAATGAGTCATTTGGGTAAGGGTCTATTGTTAGAAGAATCGGTAAAAACACCGGAACAGGTGTTGCAGCTGATTGATGCTGTCACCTTAGAGGATGCCAAACGAGTGATTGAACGGGTGTTCACTCCGGAACGTTTTTGTATTGCTGCAGCAGGAGCAATTCCTGATTTGATTAAAAAAATGAAAAAGGATTAGGGTATGAGAAGATATAAAGTACACATTTTGATATATGTTACTTTTTTAGCCATCTGGGTTTTGATGACCCGGGGGGCTGTTTCTCCTTTAATTTATCCCGATGAAGCAGGTTATATCGGATGGGCAAGAGAGCTTGCAGGCAGGTCTGCTCAAACTTGGCGGTATCTGCCCGGATACGGTTTTCTTCTTTCTCCTATTTTTTGGTTTACTAATGATCTATTGAAGGCTTATCCTGTCATAATTTTCTTCAATTGTTTACTGGGTGCGTCAATTCCTGTACTTTTTTACGGTATTTCAAGCACTTTTTTAGAAGGGAAAAAAAGGTTGCTGAGCACTATGGTGATAGGGTTGTATCCTGCATGGCTGTTATACGGCAATCTTGCTTTATCAGAGGTATTTTTAACTTTTTTATATACTTTTCTGTTATGGTCAGTATGCCAATGGGGAAAACATAAATGGGCGGGACTTCTCTCTTTGCTTTGTTGTGTTTGGATGATGGTAAGTCACGGTCGGTGCGGCGCGGTTATTCTTGGTGTATTAGCGGCATTTTGCAGCTTTGCATGGAATAAGCCATGGCGAAAAAAAGCTGTGTTTTCCTGTTGCGGTATTTTGATTTTAACAGCCATAGCGGGAGTTTTGTATTTATTTGGAACAGAATCAATCAATGGTGCACATCTTCGAGAACAGCTTATGGGCTTGCTGACGGTGAATGGATTGTGGAACAGTGTTTCTACCCTGTTTTCTCAAAGCTATTATCTCATGCTGTCCACCTTTGGGGTAGGGGCACTTGGTGTGTGGCAGGGAATTGTTCTTCTCAAAAAGAAAAATCATCCTGCCGTTTGGTTTATTTTGATTAGTTTTCTGTTTTCTATGCTTTTGTCTGCGATTTTTATGAATCATCATGAAAAGCCGGATCATATCCTTTATGGACGATACAATGAATTCGCTTTAGGAGGCATTTTACTGTTAGGGATGACCTCATTTTTGAAACAACGGAAATACTGGTGGATTGCTGTTTTATTTGCCATATTAGCCGTCTTTACAGGTCTTCGTTATCATGCAGAATTGGTTGGAATTGACAGTAATTTATGTCATACTTGGGGTTTATATTTTTATAAGATTTTGTTCAGCCGCTTTACTTTTGCAGGTGTGGCGGTCTGGTTTGGTTTGTGGGGCGGAATAATGTATTTGATTCGTCAGCACAACCCTGTTTTTGCTACTATGTTTTTATGTGTTTTGTTTTTGGTCACTTCATGCTATACCAAGTATGATTACTTTATCAAGGGAGCCGCTCCTCGCTATCAACCGTCTCAGCTTGTGAATCTGGTGAATGGGGAAGTGGATGCCAAACCTTTGGAGGGGGATACCATGGGGTATCCTTGGGGTGTATATCATTTGCTTACGCTTAAGCCTGAATTAACAATTTCAAAGAATGCAGATATGTTGTTAACGCAGAAAAAAGAAGGTATCATAGCCGGAAGCGAAACCTATGATGCCTTATACCTTTGTCAGAAAGAGGGAGAAGAACAAACTCTTTCAGGAGATGCAAACATTATAGATTGGAACGAAAAAGGACTGACCCTTTTTATGAAGAATACAGGTGCACCCTGGATTTGCTACAATGGTGCTGAGCATTTAGAAGATTGTGTCAGATTGGTGGTCTGGGTGACTTCTGAGAACGATGAAGAACAGTTTCGAATCGATTTACCGCATAATTTATATCAGGGACAAGAAACAACTGTGGAGATACCTCTTTCTTTAAAAGATGGCAGTTATCGAATCCAAATTTCTCCCTCGGTAGATTTGTCTGAAGTGATAGCATCTGCTTGTGTATTGGTAACGGTACAGGACGGTAAACTAACAGATTGTAAGCAAGCAAAAGTGGAGAATAAAAGATTTGATGTTTTGGGCGGGGAGGACTATCCCCGTCAGACAAAGGGAATGTTTCGCGGATATAGTACGGGTATGACAATTTATGATAATCTTGGTTGGAAGGTTGACGGAAGCTGTCTTATCATTGAAACGGACAGTAAAACAGAATCTCCTTTTGTAACAGTGAACGATACCGCTTTAAATTTGGTTTCACACAAAAAAGAAGGGTATTGTTATGATTTGGAAGGAATTACCGAAATCAATTGTATTGAAATAGAAAGTGAAGTAACAGTGCCCGCCAAAGAAGCAGGAGTTCCGAAAATTTTCGGATTTTTACGGTCTGATTCATTATGTAAGCCGATTTCTCTGTTTGTACGTGGGATGGAAAAGGTATTTGATCAATGCTGGGATTTTAATCCCCGTGGGATTCAAATTGACCGTATTATGGTTGGGGAGGGCTTATGAAACAATTTATGAAACGATATCGGATAGAGTTGTTCTTATATTGTTCCTTTGTTCTGTTGCATCTTATTTTAATGCAAGCGGCGAAAATGCCCCTTATGTATGGAGATGAACGGGGATATATCGGTTGGGCAAGAAAAATCATATACGGAATGTCTGATGGAGTTCGGTATCTGCCGGGGTACAGCCTATTTTTACTTCCTGTTTTTGCTTTGACCAACAAGCTGGCTGTTGCCTATCCTTTGATATTGGCAGTGAATGGACTGATCGGAGGATTTTTACCTGTAGGGGTATATCGCTTGGGCAAAGTATTGGCACTTTCTGATAGAAACAGTTTCCTTTGTGCAGTAGCTTGTGCTCTTTATCCTGCTTATCTGATGTATGCAAATATGGCATTATGTGAAATTCTTCTTGCGACCCTTTTTGTGCTATATCTACTCCAATGCGGTTTGCTTTCTCAGAATCCAAAACATACATGGGGGTGGATCAGACTGGGATGTTTGACGGCTTTTCTACTGATTACCCATACCAGAGCTCTGATTGTGTTGCCTGCGTTGGCGGTCAGTTTGCCTGTTTTGGTCAAACGGGAGCAAAGAAAGAAAGCGATACTGGGAGTGGGAGTAGTTTTTGTCGTTGGACTGATAACCGTCTTTTTGTTTTTTCTGAGAAGCAATACCAACACCCTTCATTTGCAGGAACAGCTTGTAGGACTTCTTACCTCCCGTGGCATTAAAGATTTTCTTTATGCCATTCTTTCCCAAGGAGCTTATCTCCTTTGTTCTACCTTTTTTGTAGGTGCTTTCGGTGTTTGGTACGGAATTCGGATTATTGTGAAAAAAGAGCAAGGATGGCAAGCTGCTTGGTGCATTTTAAGCTGTTGGTGTTTTTTATTTTTATTGTCTTGTCTTTATATGAGTCATCATGAAAAACCGGTGCATATTCTTTACGGGCGGTACAATGATTGCATGACTGTAGGACTGCTTTTGTTAGGAATCACAGCCATGTTAAAAGAAAAAAGAATGGGAAAATGGGTTCTTATTCCATGCTTGTTTGCCCTTTTGGTAACAGGATGGAAGCAAGCTCCTCTTTTGGCAAACGGAAATGAAGGAGAGTTTCTTGCCAGAATTTCTTCGGGCAGTGTGGATTCGGAAGTGGCGCAGGTGTTTGGCATCGGGCTTTACCGAATGGTTTTACAAGTATTTGATTATTGGCAAATGGTATTATTGTTTGGTCTGTTATCTGTATTGCTTTTCCTGATTGGGAAAAAGAGCAGAGTGGCAGAGATCCTAACTCTTTGTGTGTTGTTTTTCATTAGTATTTGTTATACAGATTTGACTTATTTTAAAGCCTGGTCTGATGCTAGAAATACCCCTTCAGAGCTGATGGGTGTGTTGGCGGACGGAGAGCAAATTAAGGTGATTGAACAGGAAGAAAATAATTTGGGTTATGCCTGGGAATATGACCGATATATGACGGAAAATCCTTCTCTTTCTATTACGGTAGAGGAAGAAAATCAAGGATTGCTTTTAACCCGTCAGACAGGATATGATTTGCCCTTGCTTGCAATGGAGCAAAATGTGAATGTATATTTATGGGCACGGACAGAAGAAACTGCGAAAAAATATGAAAATGATATTATGAATCGGGGAGAATCAAGGGCAACGGTGACCCTTTCTTCTGACGGAACTGCGACTCTTACCGCTGAGGATGCCCCCCTGCTTTGTTATGCATCTGCTCAAAATATTCGGGAATGTACGGCATTGCTTGCGGTATGGTACGGGGAGGATGATACGCTCCTTTTTTCCGACCGATTGGAATTGCCTATGAATTTGTATGGAGGAGAAAGTGCCGAGTGGAGGTTACAGCCTCCGAAGGAAGCAAAATATGTGTATGTAAGAGCTGCAAAAGAATATAACACCTGGCTGGATGAAGGTCAGATGTATGAAATAGAAAACAAAAAGGGACAGAGCATTTTTGTCCCCGTTGAGAAAGAAGCGGATAGCGCGACTCTTTCTTTCGGAAGAATTGAATTAAGCCATATGAAAGAAGGAATCGAGCTTCAAAATACAACATGGAAGCCCAATTTAAGTGGGTTTTACAATGGAATGGCAGGGAAAGAAAGCAGAATAACCAATTTTTCCTGTCCTGTCCCTGAACAGGGAATGTTAGCAATATATGCTCAAAAAGGACAGCCTTTGGAGGTTTTGGTAAACGGGGTTTCCTTAGGGAAAGCAGAATGGAAGGATGGCTGTTACAGATTCCCCTTATCAACAGACAGGGTATCTGAAATGGTTTTGCGGTATCCCGTGGAATGGAAAACCTCTAATGTAAAGCTGTTAAACCGTTGGTATGAAAGTCGGTACGAGGGCTTGGAAATAAAACAGATTGTAATAGAATCAGAGGTGACAGAAAAATGACAAAGGAGAAAAAGACAGATTTCATGACAGAAGGAATATTATTCCTTTTGTTTGCTTTGTTTTTTCTGTATTTGGGAAAGGATTCTAAATTCCCTATCATCTATCCTGATGAAGCGGGTTATATTGGTTGGGCAAGAATATTGGCAGGAAATGCGGGAGATGGATTGCACTATTATCCCGGCTACAGTATTTTAGCTGCTCCTTTCTTTTTCTTTTCCGATGATATTACCCTAGTCTATCCCCTCATGATTAAGCTGAATGCTTTTTTGGGAGGGTTGATTCCGGTTTTTTTATACCGCCTCAGCAAGGAATGGTGTAAACCGGCAGCAGTACTAAAGCGTGCATTTATTTGCAGCGTTGCATCGTTGTATCCGGCGGTTACTTCTTATGTCCGCCTTGGTTGGTGTGAAACTTTGCTTTCGGTTTTATTGTTGGCAATGGCTCTTTGTTTGGTTTCCTTAGAAAAAAACAGAGCATCAGCAGGAACGTGGATTTTGCTTGGCGTGTTGGGAATTTGGGCATCCTTAACTCATCCCAGAGGTGTGATGTTCTGTCTGGGTGCATTGGTGGCGGCAGCGGTGTTGCTGAAGGAGAAAAAGAGATTGCTGATCGGGTGCGGAATAGTCTGTGCCTGTATGATTAGTGCGGGAATATGTTTGGTATGTTCCGGTTCCTCTCATGTAGGGGCATCCCATATTACGGACCAGTTGATCCATTTAATGACCGCAAAGGGGATATTTTCGTTCTTGACTACCCTGCTTTCTCACTTTTGTTATTTGCTCTTTTCTACCTATGGGATGGCGGCAGTAGGCTTATATTACGGAATTTCTTCTTTGAGAAAAAGAGAGAAAGGAAATATTCTTTGGATTTTCACCTTGGCAAGCCTCTTCTTTTTGTGGTGTTTGTCTGCGGTGTATATGTATCATCACGAACGGCCTGACCATATTTTATACGGACGTTATCTGGAAGTGATTGTTCCTCTTTTGCTATTGGGTGTGTATGCCCGCTGGAGCAAACAAAAGGTGCCCTTTTGGCTTTGGATGATATCTCTTGCAGTTGTATTGCTGACAGGAGTTTTATATGGAAAGGAAACGGCAAACCTGGACAGTTGGATGATTCATTGTACTGGTTTGTTTTTTAGCCGATTGATATTACATTCCTTTCGTTATTGGTGGGCAGCAAGCTTGTTTTTAATAGGTTCTTTGCTGTTTTTGTGGATTGGAAAAAAGGAAAAAAATTTAACGATTGTATGTATTTTTGCAGCGTTTTTAGTACAAAGCATTTGGATGCAGGGAAGTTATTTTGAACCGGAATCCAACTATAAAGGACGTGCTTTATCGTTGGCAAAACAGCTTCCGGAGCATGCGGAAATTTATGTTCGGGCAGACCGTCTTTCCTGGGAACATCACAATTACCGAGTACAACGTCCTGATTTGGTAATGAGTACAGAGGATTACGGACAACCCTTTATGATGAGCAGTCAGTTAAGCGATGAGGGCATATTGATTGGAATAGAGTATAACCGCCCTGTATATCTTTATAGTCGTAACGGTCAGGGTGAGACACTTGCTTATCCCGACGAAATAGCAGATTATGATGCAGAGTACCGTTGGAATCAGACAGAGAACACCTTGGAAATTACGGTTCAAAATGTAGGAAGTCCGTGGCTATGTTGGGCATCGGTCAAGGATTTGCGTCATGCGGTACGCCTGGGAGTACGGCAGTTTGATAAAGAAAAAAATATGATTTCTGACCAGAGATTTGATTTTTCCGAAAATTTAAATCGGGATCATAGTCAGACCTTTTCCGTTCGTTTTTCTGATGCTTGTGAATATGTGGAAATTCAACCGCTGACAGAATTTGTTGC
This sequence comes from Clostridia bacterium, assembly GCA_045540615.1. GTDB lineage: Bacteria > Bacillota > Clostridia > HGM11514 > HGM11514 > SIG438. The sequence continues at coordinate 8,909 of JAZQHN010000039.1, read as the reverse complement.
CTGGTTTTCTGACAGAGGAGATACTCCTTTGGTATTAAAAAAAGAGGCAGGTGTATTTGTAGAAACATCTTTTTGGGAATATGACCATAGCTTTCGGAGGATTGCTTTTTCTCATCTGAAATATGCCAATGCCGTAGAAGGAAGCAGTTATGCAGGAAATTTAGTCGGATTTTATGGCAATGATACAGGGGCTGAGGCACGGATAGAACAGATTAAAATGCCCGGAGGAAAGGGCGTGTTGCTGATTGAATCAAGAGATCAGCGTGATCATGTGTCTGTAGTATTTAATGATAGCCTGACAGTTTTTTCTGAAAAATATGATAACGGAGCTTATTATTTTCCTTTTGATGGACTTGAGGAAATTACCTCAATTACTATCCGGACCGATACAGTGAATCCCTTTGAAGAATCGGGCTTGCCGAAATGGATGTCCTTTTTATCTTTGGACAGTAATCTGAAGCCCGTTCAGTTTGCGGTACATCGATTTGAAGATATTTTGGGGAAAAGTGTGAACAATCATGAATTTGGTCTGACAATTGATGCCATAGAGATTAGATTGGAGGAGCTTCCATGAACAAACGATTAAAGCTGTACCAAACAGAGCTTTGGTTATATGCGGGATATGTGTTATTTTGCAGCATTCTTCTGCTGTTTGGAGAACGGATTCCTACCCTTTTTCCGGAGGAAACAGGGTATCTTGGATGGGCGCAGAAATTACTGAATGGTACGGGAGACGGACTTTATTTTTTACCTGGTTATAGTTTGTTTTTGTTGCCGGTTATGGCATTTTCAGAAGAAATTACGGTAATTTATCCCTGGTTGCTTGGAGTTAATGTATTGATCAATGGATTTTTAATCGTTGGCTTATACCATTTATCTAAAAAATGGGGGTTAACAGGGAAAGCTGCTGTTTTTTCTGCTGTGGCAGTTTCTTTATATCTCCCCTTTGTGCTTTATACACAGCGTGTGATTTGCGAATGTCTGTTAATAACCTGTTCGGTATGGCTGACAGTTTTTTTGTCAGAGAAAATACAGAAAAAAAGAAAAACTCTGATTGGTGCGGGGATATTAGGATGTTTGATGCTTGTAACCCATAGCCGTGCCTTTATTTTGGTTCCTGTTTCTTTGCTTTGGTTATTGATTTGTTATCCCCGAAAAAAAGAAGTTTGGATGGGGGCGTTCGGTTTATTTGTTGCAGGAATGTGCTGTGCCCTGTTTGTATTTCTTGACAAGGGTATTACGGGGATTCATTTTAAAAATCAGTTAATGGGTTTATTGACCATTCACGGAATCAAGGAAGGGATTCTGACACTGTTGTCTCAAAGCACTTATTGGATTTTATCCACCTTTGGACTGGTTCCTGCCGGACTTTGGTACGGAATAAAAAAAATCAGAAAAAAGGAGCAGGGCTGGCAAGGGATTTTATTTGCATTACTGTTGTTTTTAGGAATGGCGTTACTTTCTGCCTTGTATATGAGCCACAAAAGTCAAACGGTACATATTCTTTACGGACGATATAATGATGGAGTAATGGCTCCTCTTTTGTTGTTGGGAATAATTTCATATTTGAAAAAAAGACCGCCAGTTTGGGTGTTTTCACTTTGTTTGGTCCCTGTGGTAATCACAGCAATCTTTTATAGAGAACAGCTTCTTTTTTTGCCGCAAATGATGTTGAATGTTTGTGGATTGTATTTTTCTCATTTTTTGGTCCATCAATGGGATATTTTAATTGTATTTTTGTTTTGTGCTGTTGTATCCCTGGTGTGGTGGGGGTGGATTCGAAAGAAAAAAATGGCAGGTATCTTGATTTTTACAATTTGTATGCTTGGGCAGACATGGGTTGCTACAAAGGAGATCACCACTCATGCAAAACCGCCTCAAATGTTATCTGTTCTGAATCGGTTGGAGCAAGAGGATATGGTGCTGTATACGGAGGACGATTATATTCGCAGTTTTTTTGAATATGCAAGCTTTATTCCGGAATTGCGGTTATCCGAAAAAGATCATCCTCATTCTTGCGAAGGGGATGTGGAAATCAGCGGTCATTGGAAAGAAAACAGGATATTATTAGGTGCGGAAAACGGAACCTTCCTTTGGGCAAGAGATGAAAAAACTGCAAAAAAATATCAGGATTTGGTGCTGCCTGCAGACGGAAATATAAAAAATGCAAGAAGCCGCATTGAGTATTTAAATGGAAAAGACGGATTTACGGTGAGAGTAACCAATTTAGGAAGTCCTTGGCTTAGCATTTATTCTGTATGGGATATTCAAAAGGCTGTTCGGTTAGGAATTCGTTTTTATGATAAAGATGGAGTTCTGATCAAAGAGGACCGTAAAAATTTTGGAAAAAACATGTTACACGGCGATGTCTATGAGTTTTCTTTTTCCTGGCACAAGAATGCAGAATTTGCTTCCTTTGAATTGGTTCAGGAATTTCGAAATTGGTTTTCGGAGTTGGGAGACGACGGAGCAATTACAGTGGATAAACAGGGAACTATAGTGTCTTGTCCGGAAGAGAAAAAGGAATTTTCTGTATTATATCCGGAGTTCTTGATTAACCGGAACGAAAAGGAATTTTTACCCGATCAAACCAACCTAAAGGAATATAATTATGATAATGGAAGCAAAAGCCTTTGTTATTGCCATATCTGTATCCCTGCAAAAGAAAAAAGGGAATTGATAATCAGGCAAGAAAAAGGGGAAGAATTTGTTCCCGCCCTTAATGTGACATTAAATCATTCTGTTTTGCTGGAATGTATAGGACGAGAAGAGAAAGATTTGATATTTTCTCTTGCTGATTTTGATGGAATGATAGAAACAATTACATTGGATTATCAACCATATAATCCTTTTCAAGCATCCGGCTTACCCCAATGGCTGTCCTTTTTATCTTTGGACAGTAATCTGAAGTCCGTTCAGTTTGCGGTGCATCGATTTGAGGATATTTTTGGCAAAAGTGTGAACAATCAAAATTATGGAATTAAAGTAGAGCAAATTGAACTTCGTTAGGAGGAAAGAATATGGTAGCAAAATGGTGCAAAGAACATAAATGGGAATTGAGCCTTTACGGACTATTTTTGTTAATTTATGCATTGTTGATTCCCGGTGACCGTTCTCCTATTATTTATCCGGATGAATCGGGATATTTGGGATGGGCAAGAATTTTTGCGGGTCAAATCGGGGATGGACAGATATATTTTCCCGGATATGGGCTTTTGCTTGCACCTCTTGCGGCTTTGTTTCCCGATATTGAAGTGTTCTATCCGGCAGTTTTGGTGTTGAACGGATTTTTATGCAGCTTGTTACCGGTGGGAATTTACTGTTTGACGGATTTGTTTATAAAAAATGAAAAACATCGGTTCCTCATCAGCCTTGCGGTGGGACTTTATCCTACCCATTTGATGTATGCCAATCTTTCTATGTGCGAAAACCTGTTAAGCGTAGGATTTGTTTTTTTGGTTTTATCGGTAAGGAAGATGAACAATAAAGGAACCTTTTGGGGTGTGCTGTTTTGGGCAGTGCTATTGCCCCTTACCCATACCCGTGCTTTTGTTTTGATTCCTGCATTGGCAATTTTGATTTTACTTCGTACCAAGGGGAAAGTAAAATGGACTTTGTTAGGCGCGGCAGGAGTTGTTTTCCTGGCGGGATTGGGATATTTATTTTTGAATGACAGCAGTGTCAATACAGCCCATCTTCGGAATCAGCTTTTGGAGTTGTTTACGGTGAAGGGAATTTTTAATCTGATTACAGTTTGGATGTCCCAGCAGCTTTACCTGATTGTGGCTACTTTTGGATTTTATCTGTTTGGATGGGGATATGGAATCAGTTATGTGGTCAAGAAAAAAAAGGATTGGCAGACGGTGCTGTTTTTGTTGCTTTGTGTCTTGTTTGCAGGCGGACTTTCTGCTTTATATTTAAGTCATCATGAACGTCCCATTCACTTATTTTACGGGAGATATAATGATTATGTTACTTCGGTAATGTTGATGCTGGGGTTAATTGCTTGGCTGAAGAAAAAAGAGCGTTATTCTCTTGGGGTTTTATGGTTTGTTTTTACGGCAGTTGCATGGGCGTTGTATCGGGTGCCTTTGGCAAGAATCGGAGTGAGTATTAACAATGCCATGAGTGCCTTTCTGTATCGGATTGTGCTTCGAGAATTTGATATTTTACTGGCTTCAGCCTTTTTTTTCGGTGTGGCGGTATTACTACTGTTGTTTGGAAAAAAGCGACGGGAAATTAGTATTATTCTGTTATGCGGACTCTATTTATTTACAGGAATTTTAATTGATCAGACCCATTTTGAGGAAAACGACCGATACGGAGAGCCTGACCATATTTCGGTGATTGAAGAATATGATCCTAAAGCAACGGTGCAAATAGAGGGAGATCCTTATTTTATCTGGATGTATAATGCTTCTGTGCTGTATGCTCCCCAAATTACTCTTTCTCAGGAGGAAGAAGGTCAACATTTCTTATTAAGTAAACAATGGTATCCTGAAAAACCCTTGCTTTCCTCTGACCGTCGGATGGATATGTATTTATATGCTAAAGATGAGGAAACGGAAAAGTGGTATGCGGAAAGAGGAATGTTATTGTCAAAGCAAAAGGATTTTTCCGGTACGATTTCTTTGGAAAAGCAGTCAGAAGAAGAAATCACCCTTACCTTTACCAATACGGGTGACCCCTGGATTTGCATGAAATCCATCCGGGATGTATCAAAAGCGGTGCGGGTGGGAGTTCGTGTATTGAATGAAAAAAATGAAACTACAGAGGTATTACGATTTGACTTGGAAGAAAATGTCTTACGAGGAGAAACTGCTACCATAACAATTCCTTGTTATGAACGAATGTATGTGGAGTTGGTACACGATTTTTCGGATACTGATATTAGGGGCACAAGCATTATGTTTGTTGACGGAAAGGTGAAAAAGAGGGTGTTACCGAAAGAAAAGGATTTGTGGTTTTCCATGTTGACCTTTTATGAGTCGGGGGGAAGTGCGGCACAGCAACTAACGGGATTTTATCATCAATATGCAGGTCCTGAGGCTGAAATTCAAAATATTACCATTAATGTAGAAGAAGAAACCCTCCTTCGGGTGGAAACGGAAAATCAAGCTGAATTCCGCTTATGGGCAAACGGAAAGGAACTGACATTAAAGAAAAAAGGGGAAACCTATTATGATTTTGCTTTGAACACCGAAGAGGATATCACTTCTTTGCGATTTGAATGCAAGTGTTATAATCCCTTTCGGGAATCGGGATTACCCGGATTTTTATCCTTTATTTCCATAGATTCAAGAATTAAGCCTGCTACATGGCTGGCAAGGGTTATTCCGCAATGGAACAATCATGATTACGGTCCCGCAATCCGACGGATTCGGGTGATTGACGAAAGGAGCGAGTAGAATGCATTTTCAGATTCCCAAACAACAATGGACGAAAATAGAAGAATATTTGGAGGGCTTGCCTCAGGAGGAAGCAAATGGCTTACAAAAATCTGACTATCTTGATATAATGGAGCAGATTTTCGGAACCTATGACCTGACCTTGGTGTGTGATCCCAAAGAAGATTTGCAAACCTATTCCCGTTTGGTTTCTGTCCTGGCGGTTCTTCTTTCTAACGGAAGAAAGGCAGAGCTTTTAGAGCAGTTTTGCGAGATGATGACAAAAGCCTGTGAAGCACTTCCTGCATATCGAGGAAATGGCATGCTGGATTTTTCCGTAAGAGAACTGATGCTTGCCTTTTCTCTTATGAAAGAAAACGATACAAATGGGGACTGGGCAAAAATGTTAAGCGGTATATCTCCTGAGGACTACCGTTTTTCTTCGGGGGAGGATCATAATATCAATCTTTACAATGTAGCAGGAGAAGTATTGCGTAATGCCGAAGGCTTGGCGGACACAACAGAATACTGCAAGGAATGTTTGACTTTGCAAATGGAAAAGCTGGATGAAAACGGCATGTATCCTGACAACTATCCTTCTGATTACAATCCTACCCTTTATGATATTGCCTCCCGTTTTCAGCTTCAATTGGCAGAACAGTTCGGAGCTTTTTCTTCGGACGAACGGTTGCGTCGGGCAGGGGTATGGACTTTGATGACTCAATCGGCGACAGGTCAGATTCCCTATGGCGGTCGTTCCAATCAATATTTGTTTAATGAAACCCTGCTGGCATCTGTATTGGAATATGAAGCGGGAAAGCAGGCAGAAGAAGGAAATTTTGTTTTGGCAGGAAGAATGCGCCGAGGGGCAAGACTGGCGGTGGAGTCGGTGCAAGAATTTTTAGAGCATCACAGCCATAACCGTAATTTATATTCCGATTCCAAAATCGGTTGTGAGGAATACGGCTACTATGAAAAATATATGATTTCTGCAGCGGCATTTTTAATAGGTGCAGTCTTGTTTGCCCATGAGGATTTACCGGAACATCCTGCTCCTTGTGAGGTGGGAGGGTATGTTTTTTCCACAAGCCCGAAATTCCACCAAATTTTTGCCAATGTGTGTGATTATAGTATTCAGATTGATGCAGACGGAGATCCGTCCTTTGAGGCAACGGGTTTGGGAAGGATTCATAAAAAAGGGGTTCCTGCAAGCTTAGGCCTTTCCGTTCCTTTTTCGGGCGATCCTCATTACACATTACCCGAAACATGCACACCTCTCTCTGCTGCTATTGGTATCGGTTGGGATGATGGAGAAGGCGGTGTTCAGTATTTATCCGATTTAACCGGAATCAAGCATGCTTTGTCCATTGAAGAAGAAAAGAAGGATAAATTGAAATTTACCATTACTTACACGGGGAATTCTTTAAAAAATTGTGGTGGAATTATGGAAACCTATTCTTTGGACGAGGGTGGTTTGCGGTATAGTGCAAAGCTGTTAGAGTCGGAGTGTAAGGCGGTATATGCCAGAGTGCCTTTGTTTGTCACAGACGGAAAACGGGAAAGCAGAATCAAACAAAGAGCAGGACAAACCAATGTGTATCTTGATGATGCACGATGGAGAATTACTACAAATGCTTCTTTGGCACCCGACCAAGTCCTTGCAGGAAACCGAAATGGCATGTATCAAATTGTTACCCTGGTTCGTCTGGAACCGAAAATCAGGTTGAATTTGTCATTATGTCGGGAAAATGAAACAGAATAATTTCAAATTTGTATTATTTTTAATTGAAAAAAATGAAAAACTATGGTATAATATGATAGAATAGGGAGAAATCCAAACGAAATAGAGGAAGTGAAAGCATGGAAGAAAAAGTAATGCCATCAAATTTTATTCATAATATCATTGACCAGGATAACGAAAGCGGTTATTATGATAATCGTGTGCACACTCGTTTTCCGCCCGAGCCAAATGGCTATTTGCATATCGGTCATGCAAAGTCCATTTGCCTGAATTTCGGTACTGCAAAAAAGTATGGCGGAAAGTGCAACCTGCGTTTTGATGATACCAATCCTGTGAAGGAAGATACCGAATATGTAGATTCGATTACCGAAGATGTTGCATGGTTAGGATTTCAATGGGACGGTGAGGTGCTGTTTGCCTCCTCCTATTTTGATACCATGTATGAATGTGCGGTAAAGCTGATTAAAAAGGGAAAGGCTTATGTGTGTGACCTGTCTGCGGAAGAAACTCGTGCTTATCGGGGAACCTTAACGGAACCGGGAAAAAAGAGTCCTTATGCTTCCAGAACGGTGGAAGAAAACCTGGATTTGTTTGAACGGATGCGTGCAGGAGAGTTTGCAGACGGAGAAAAGGTACTTCGTGCCAACATTGATATGGCATCTCCCAATATGAATATGCGTGATCCGGTGATTTACAGAATCGCTCATGCTACCCACCATAAAACAGGGGATGCATGGTGCATTTATCCTATGTATGATTTTGCGCATCCAATCGAAGATGCGGTGGAAGGAATCACTCATTCTATCTGTACTTTGGAATTTGAGGATCACCGTCCTCTGTATGATTGGGTGTTGCGGGAATGTGATTTTGAAACTCCTCCCAAACAGATTGAATTTGCCAGATTGGAACTGACCAACAATGTGATGAGTAAGAGAAAGCTGAAAATGCTTGTGGATGAAAAGATTGTAGATGGATGGGACGACCCCCGTATGCCTACCGTGTCCGGTCTTCGCCGCCGTGGCTATACACCTGAAGCGGTCAGAACCTTCTGTGAAACCATCGGGGTATCCAAAAGCAAGAGTAAGGTAGATTATGCATTGTTAGAGCATTGTGTCCGGGAAGATTTGAAATTGAAATATCCCCGTATCATGGCAGTGGAAAAACCCATTAAGTTGATTATCACCAACTATCCCGAAGGGGAAAGTGAAATGGTTTCCATTGAAAATAATCAGGAAAATGAAGCATTGGGAAGCCGTCAGGTGAAATTTGAACGGGAGATGTATATTGACAGTAAGGATTTTATGGAAGAACCTCCTAAGAAATATTACCGTCTGTACCCGGGAAATGATGTTCGCCTGAAAGGCGCTTACGTGATTCATTGTGATGATTACAAGAAAAATGAACAGGGAGAGATTGAGGAAATTCACTGTTCTTATTACCCCGGCACCAGATCGGGCCAGGAAAATGCAGATATGAAGGTAAAGGGTGTCATTCAATGGGTTGGTGCTTCCGATGCTGTGGAAGCAGAATTCCGTTTGTATGACCACTTATTCCTAGAACCTGAGCAGGTAACAGAAGAAAATTTGTTGGAAAAGGATGGCTTGTTGTTAAACCGTTTTTCTTTGGAAAAAACCAAAGGATATGTGGAAAAATATGCGGTGGAAGGCGAATTTGACCGATTCCAGTTTATCCGTAACGGTTATTTCTTCTATGATAAAAAGGAAGAGGGCTGTGTGTTTAACCGTATTGTTTCTCTCAAGAGTTCCTTTAAGATTTGAGGG
>JAZQHN010000038.1:0-12117 GCA_045540615.1 Clostridia bacterium | reverse complement strand
AAGACAGGGGACGGTTCTATTGACATATCCCCTTGACACTTAACAAAAGTTTTGCTGTCACTTTTTAGAGATTAAGGAGGGAGAAAAAATGAAGAAACTATATCAAAAAAGAAAAGTTGTTTTGTTATTATTATTTTGTGTTGCGACTAATCTGGTTTTTTTGTCCGGTTGTTTCGATACAAAACAGGATTCTATAAAACAAAAAACAGAGGAAGAAACGAATTACCTGAACGAAGAAGAGGCTATTGAAAAAATGCGAAAGATAGGCGAACAAATTTCAGCTTTAGATTCAATAGCGGGAATTGATGAAATAGCCATTGTTGTAAACGGAAAAGCGATTACAAAAAGAGAAATAGAGACATCGAGAGCATACCATTATAAATTGAATACTGAAGAACTCATTAAAGGTATCATTAAAACATACGCCATTGAGTCAGAAGCTGAGCGGTTGGGAATAAAACCGCAACCAGAACAAATTGAAAATTATCTAAACGGAGTCAAAGAGGCGTTTAGAGATGAGTCGGAAATACTAATGGCTTTAATGGAAGGAATGGGAATTACACAGGAGGAATATTTGATACAACAAAAAGAAGAAGCATATAGTTTGTTTCAAAGTTCTGCTTTAAGGGAATATTTGGAATCACAAAATAAGAACTACGAAAAGTACATTGAAAATGTTGTGAAAAATGCTGAAATTGAAATTTTAGACCCTGAAATTCAAAAAATCTTTGATTAAAGGTTTTTGGGGACGTGCCTGTTTTTGCACAATATAATTGTGTCAAAAGAACCGTCCCCTTGACACGTTTGAACAAACGCCTTATTTGGGAGCTATAAAGACATATGAGATTTATGTGGATTATTACATTGAAAGGGGATGACGCTTTATGGGTAAAAAATTTTTTTATATTATTTTACCCATCATAATTGTTTTTGTAGTATATCTGTATTTGCTGATTTTTTCCACATGGAAAGTAAAGTACGATTTATCTGATTGCGTACGATATTTCGATGAAGAAGGAAGATACAGACTAATGCAGATGGGAGACATCTATTTTTTTGTAGATGCTGAAAAAGAATATGGACAAAAACCTTATATTCTGCAGTATTATTACGATGGAGAAATGTTTTATAGCATTTATTTCTCTGAGTTGGATGATAAGAGGGCTTACTTTTTGTTCAATGTCAAAACCGGCGAAAAAAAGGAAACTTTAGATATCGACACGTTATCAAAAAATGAAATAAATATATTGAACAGTTCATCTATGATAAAATTGGATCCACCGAACGATTTTCAAAGACATTTCAGGAAATTTATACCATTGATGTTCAGAAAAAAAATAGGGCACATGCGTGTGTCAAGAGAACCGTCCCCTTGACATCCCATCTGTTTTCAATCAATAAAAAAACAGAACGATATAGAATGTTATCTAAACCGTTCTGTTTCGGTGGTGAACCATCGGGGATTCGAACCCCGGACACCTTGATTAAAAGTCAAGTGCTCTGCCGACTGAGCTAATGGTCCGTATTGTGGGAAGGCTCGTCCTTCCCGTTTTGGCTGGGATGGCAGGACTCGAACCTACGAAATGCCAGAGTCAAAGTCTGGTGCCTTACCGACTTGGCTACATCCCAATATAAGTAGTAAGGTAAAAATGGTGGGGTGGATAGTCGGATTCGAACCGACGGCCTCTAGAGCCACAATCTAGCGCTCTAACCAACTGAGCTATACCCACCATGGTTGGCGCGCCTGAAGAGATTCGAACTCCTGACCCACTGCTTAGAAGGCAGTTGCTCTATCCGACTGAGCTACAGGCGCATAAAAATGGAGCGGGTGATGGGAATCGAACCCACACGACCAGCTTGGAAGGCTGGGATTCTGCCATTGAACTACACCCGCATCAAAACAGCTGCAAACATATTTGCTTGTTTAATTGTTTATCACCTCACGTGACCATATTATTATAACAAGAAATTCCTGATTTGTCAACTGTTTTTTAAAAATTTTTTTAAATTTTTTTTATTTTAATCAGATTGTCCTCAATAGACACGGATAATCGATCTCCTTTTGTTGCTTCTCCACGAATGATCAGGGAGGATAAGGGATCCTCTAATTCCTTTTGAATCACTCGACGAATGGGACGTGCACCGTAAGTATGGCTGTAACCCTTTTCTGCAACATATCTCGCAACATCGGAGCTTACATCTAATGTAATTCCGCTTGCAAGTGCCTGACGTACCAAATCTCGGATTTGCAATGAAGCAATTTCACAGATTTCTTCTTGATTCAAACTATGGAAGGAAATGATCTCGTCAATTCTGTTTAAAAATTCCGGACGGAAAATGTTTTTCAATCCCTGTTCTGCTCTGCGTTCTTCACGTCCTTCCGGATTGGTGCCAAATCCGTAAATGCCTGCGGATTCGTTGGAACCTGCATTGGAGGTCATGATAATAACCGTGTTTCGGAAATCAACGGTTTTTCCATGACTGTCTGTGATTTTTCCGTCATCCAAAATCTGAAGGAGAATGTTATGAACATCAGCATGAGCCTTTTCGATTTCATCCAGCAAAACTACACTATATGGACGGCGGCGGACTTTTTCGGTCAATTGCCCTGCATCGTCATACCCCACATATCCGGGAGGAGAGCCAATCATTTTGGAAACAGAATGTTTTTCCATGTATTCTGACATATCCACGCGAATGAGAGCATCCTCTGTGTCAAATAACTGCTCTGTAAGAGTTTTTACCAATTCTGTCTTTCCTATTCCTGTTGGACCTACAAAAATAAAGGATACTGGACGTTTTTTTCGAACCAAGCCTGCCCGATGACGGCGAATGGCATTGGAAACCGCGGTAACTGCTTCATTTTGACCAATCACACGGCGGTGAAGATATTCTTCCAGATTCAAAAGCTTTTCTGATTGGTCTTGGGTTAACTGTTGAACAGGAATTCCGGTTCGGCTTTGAATGACCTGTGCCAAATCTTCACGGGTAATATAGGTGTTTTCCATTTTTGCTTCCAGCTCTTCAATTTTGGTAAGCAAACGACATTCTTTAATTTTTAAATCTGCTGCTTTTTGATAATCCTCAATGGAATCTGCGGAAACAGCAGACTCTTTTTCTTCTGCCACTTTTTTCAGTTCGTTTTTATATTTTGTCAGTTCTACCAAAGCCAGATTTTTTAAATTGACCATGGAGCCTGCTTCGTCAATCAGGTCAATTGCTTTATCGGGGAAAAAACGTTCGGGCAGGTAACGTGCTGCCATATCAACTGCTTCTCTGACAATTTCGTCTGTAATTACCACGCGATGGAAATCTTCGTAGTAATGTTTGATTCCTTGCAAAATTTCAACAGTATCTTCAGGAGAGGGCTCGTTGACGATAACCGGCTGGAATCGGCGTTCCAAAGCAGAATCCTTTTCGATATGCTTACGGTATTCGTCTAATGTGGTTGCACCTAAAATACGGATTTCCCCACGGGCAAGAGCAGGCTTTAAAATATTAGCCGCACTCATAGCACCTTCTGCATCTCCTGCTCCCATAATATTATGAAGCTCGTCAATGACCAAAATAATGTTTCCCAAGTTTTTGGCTTCTTCTATGATGTTTTTCAAACGGGATTCGAATTGACCTCTGAATTGAGTTCCTGCAACAATTGCAGTAAAATCAAGAAGGTATACCTCGAAATTCAGCAGCATGGCAGGAACAGCCTTTTCGGCAATCCGAACAGCAAGACCTTCTGCAATGGCACTTTTCCCTACTCCCGGGTCACCCAAAAGAACGGGATTGTTCTTCGTTCTTCTGTTTAAAATACGAACGACTCGGGCAATTTCTTCTTCCCGTTTTATCACACGGTCCACACCGCCTTCTGCAGCTTTTTTAGTCAGGTTGGTACCGTAGGTATCTAACAATCTTTTTTTCTTTAATACTTTTTTATCTGTTTTGGTTTTGGTTGTTTTTCCATCAGTGCCTTTTTCTTCTTCTGAAAAATCCTGAGGAGGCTGAGAAAGGAGGGAACTGAACATTTCGAAAGGGTTTCCGCCTGATGCCAATTGAGCCATGTTTTCGTCAGAGAACATTCCGTTCATTTCTTCCATCATGGCTTCCATTTGTTCTTCATCAATATTCATTTGTGATAACATTTGTTCTACCGGCTTGATTCCCAGTTCCTTTGCACAGGAAAGACAAAGACCTTCTTGTGCTACTTCTCCGTTATCTGCCCGTGCCATAAATACAACGGCAATATTTTTTTTACAGCGGCTGCACAACATTTTGATCACTCCCTTGCTTTTGTTGTAAAACACGTTGTATCTATTAATTATATCATAAAATTCATAACTTTCAAGAGATTTTTTAAAAATACTCTTGTTTTAATGTAAAAATGTTTTTGATTGCATTTTTTAGAATTATTTTAAAATATAATAAAGTGCAGAAAATATTTACATTCGATGGTTTGTTATTGTTTTAATTTTGTCTTGCACAGATTTTAATCATGTGATATAATATTATATTAGAATTTGGAAAAAAGAATCTTTTATTAAGCTGACATTTGAACTTTATTCCACACGATGTGTATCTTTGAAGGAGAAAAATGATGAAGAAATTAAAATCCTATTTATTAATTTTAGTTGGCGTAATGCTGGTTTCGGCAGGAATCAGTCTTTGCTTTGTTCCCAATAAAATTGTAACAGGAGGGGTATCGGGTATTTCAACTATATTATATCACAGCCTGCATATTCCTGCGGGGGTATCCTACTACGCCATCAACTTGGTTTTACTGTTGTTAGGTGCAAAAGTATTGGGAAAATCTTTTGTGTTAAAAACGATTGTCTGTGCAGGGGGAGTTTCGGTATTTACAGAAATTTTTTCTTATTTACCTCCATTAACAGACAATATTTTACTTGCTACGGTTTTTGGTGCGGTTCTTTACGGATTCGGAATAGGATTAACACTGGTAAATAACGCCTCTACAGGAGGAACTGATATTGCGGGAAGACTGATTCAACATTTTTGTCCTCATATGCCCATTGGGAAATTGTTGATGATTGTTGACGGATTGGTTCTTTTTGCATCATTTCTTTGTTTCAGAACAGTTGACTTGGTGTTGTTTGGTGTTTCCGGTTTGCTGATTTCCAGTACTGCCATTGACTGGCTGATTAAGAAAATGAATATTTCAAAGCTTGCTTTTATTATTACGGAACGGGGAAGAGAAATGGCAGAACGGTTGGTTTCAACTTCTCCCAGAGGTGTTACCCTGGTTGATGTAACAGGAGCTTACACCAATGAAGAAAAACAAATGTTGGTTTGTGCGCTAAAAGAAACCGAGATTACTGAATTTGAGAAAAAAGTATTGGAGCAGGATGCAGGTGCCTTTGTGATCTATGCGGAATCTCAGCAAATTGTAGGAAATGGTTTTCGGGTTTATCATTAAAAATATGAAAAAAGTCTTGCATTTTATAAAAAAATATGGTATAATATCGTTACGTGATATGGCCCTATCGTATAATGGTTAGTACGCCGCCCTCTCACGGCGGTAATAGGGGTTCGAATCCCCTTAGGGTCACCATTTAATTTTTGAATCAGGTGGTGCTCAAGGTGAGCAAGACGGTGGACAATGTGCATGCAGGTCACAGAGATCGGTTGCGGAAACGTTTTTTGGAGGAAGGCATGGATGCCTTTAAACCGCACGAAATTCTGGAGCTGCTTTTATTTTACTCAATTCCGAGAAAAGATACGAATGAATTGGCTCATACGTTATTGGCACATTTTCATAATTCTTTACCTGCTGTTTTGGAGGCAAGCTATGAAGAATTGTTGGCAGTCAAGGGAATCAGTGAAAATTCTGCTTGTCTGATTAAGATGATGTTACCAATTTTTCGTCAGTATGGTTTGTATCATGCCAAAGAATCCGGGTTTGTTTTTGATACCACAAAGAAAATGACAGACTATATCCGTAGTTTATTTTTTGACTGTAAGTATGAAAGAATGTACTGTGTTTGCTTATCTCCGGGGAAAAAGGTTATTCGGACTATTTTGCTGGGAGAAGGGGATCAGGGAAATGTATCTGTGGCAATTCAGAAGGTTGTAAGTCTTATTCTGCAGCAAAATGCAAGTGGTGTAGTGTTGGCACATAATCACCCCAATGGAATCGCGGCATATTCTTCCAAGGATTATGACTATACCTTGAAGTTAAAGCGTGCATTGGATACGTTGGATATTGAACTGGTGGATCATGTGCTTGTAACAGATGAAAAATGTGTCAGCCTGATAGAAATGGGTGGCGTAGAGAAAATTATGAATCTCCATACAATGTACGAAGGAAATGAAGGAGGGCTTTAAAGATGAAAAGAAGTTGTTTGTTGTTAGCATTAATGCTTATGTTGAGTTGTTTTTCTGTTTCGGCAGAAGACCCCCAAATCAGTGTGTTTTTGAATACGGAACGGATTGTGTTTCCTGATCAACCTCCTACATTGGTATCTGACAGAACGTTGGTTCCTTTACGTGCTATTTTTGAAGCATACGGATGTATGGTGGAGTGGAGTGATGGTGCTGCATACGCGGCATGTGCAATGCCCGGCAAAGTTCGTTTGTTGCAGATTGCAGAAGGAAAAACAGAAATTGTTGTTCGTGATTATATGATAGAGGACGGAAAAGAAAAAAGCAAAGAAACCAAAATTTCTTTGGATGTTCCTGCTCAAAATATAAATGACCGTATTATGGTTCCTTTGCGCGCAGTCAGCGAAGCCTTGGATGCAGAAGTGGTGTGGAACGGAATCACATCCTCTGTTAATATTTTTTACGATAAGCAAATGATATACAGTAAGGAACAACAAGATCAGTTTATCAGCGAAAATTATATCAAAGTGCAGCACATTTTATTGGAGGACTCCAATAAGGGTAAGGGCAAAGGCGAGATTATTATTGATCAAATTAAAAATGAAGGCTTTAATTTTGAAGCTTTGATGTATGAGCATAATCTGGATGGCGGCGTTGCGGAATATCCGGAAGGTTATGTTTTTGCCAAAGGCGAAATCGGAGATGCTGATTTTGAAGAAGCGGCATTTGCATTGGAAATTGGAGAAATTACCAAAAAACCTGTCAAATCCTCTTGGGGATATCATGTCATTCAAAGAGTTCCGTTGAGTACCTCGGATTACGAACAGGTTCGTTTGGAGGCAATGCAAAAGTTGGCTTTGGGACAGTAAAGGAAGAGATAGATGATTCTTTTGGGTGTAAACGGACTGGAAAAATCCTTTGGAGCAGAAGAACTGTTTTCTGATGTGGATTTTTCTGTAGAATCCGGTGAAAAAATAGGTTTGGTAGGAGCCAATGGTTGCGGAAAAACAACCCTGTTTAAAATCATTACAGGCGAGGAAGCTTCTGACGGGGGTCAAATTACCCTAGCAAAAGGAATCAAGCTTTCCTATATGGAACAGATGATGAAGTTTTCCGGCTCTGTTTATGAGGAATGTTTATCCTGTTTTTCTGATTTGCTGGAGTTGGAACAGCGAATTGATGAAATCAATTACATATTGGAAAAAGAACCGTCTTCCGAATTAATTGAACGGCAGCATCAGTTGCAGGAGCAGTTCTTGCGTGAAGGGGGAGCGGAGTTTCGAAGCCGTATCAAAGGTGTTTTGACAGGACTTGGTTTTTCGGAACAGGAATTTTCCGCACAACAGTTAAGCGGTGGTCAAAAAACCAGATTGATGCTTGCTAAAATTTTGTTAAGCCGTGCAGATTTGTTGTTACTGGACGAACCCACCAACCATTTGGATATTGCTTCTGTAGAATGGTTGGAACGATATCTGAAGGAATATAACGGTGCCTTTATGGTCATTTCTCATGACCGTTATTTTCTGGATAAGGTAACGGATAAAACCTTTGCTATGGCAAACGGTGCATTGAAAAGCTATCCGGGAAATTATACCCGTTATCTTCACCTGAAGGAAGAAGAACAAAAAACCATTGTAAGAAATTATGAGAATACCCAACGGGAAATCAAGCGGATTGAAGGTATTATTGCTCAGCAAAAGCAATGGAATCGGGAACGGAATATCCGTACTGCCGAGCACAAGCAAAAATCCATTGATCGTTTGCAGGCAACTTTGATTACTCCTGAAGAAAAACAAAAAGCAATCCGTCTTTCTTTTGGAGTCAATGCCATGGGACCGCAAGAGTTTTTAACCGTCCGTGATGCAGGAAAGCAGTTTGGAGAAAAACTGATTTTTCAACATGTATCTATGGATATTCGGCAAAAAAACAGAGTTTTTTTATTAGGAAAAAACGGTTGTGGAAAGACAACCTTAATGAAAATGATATTGGGACAGTGTTCAGGGGAAGGCGAATTTGTATTTGGCCCCAATGTTACCGTCGGATATTACGATCAGATGCAGGCAGATTTACCTGCCGGAAAAACCATCCTTGATACGTTATGGGATGCATATCCTTCCAAAACAAGAACAGAGCTTTGCAATGCATTGGCAGCATTTTTGTTTTACGGGGATGATGTGGAAAAAACGGTGGATGTCTTAAGTGGGGGAGAAAAGGCAAGAGTTTTGCTTTGCCGACTGATGCTTTCGGGAGCTAATTTTTTATTGTTGGACGAACCTACCAACCACTTGGATATTTCTTCTCGTGAAGCTTTGGAAGAGGCTCTTTCCTGTTACGAAGGAACTCTCTTCATGATTTCCCATGACCGTTATTTTATCAACCGCCTTGCAACCAAAATTTATGAATTAACCCCTCAAGGGGCGGCATGTTACGATGGGGATTATGATTATTATATTGAAAAACGGGTGGAGTTTTTTACTTCTGATGAAAAGGCAGAAAAGAAAAACCTGGATTATAAAGAAGCCAAAGAACGGCGGTCTGCCATTAACCGTGTGGCGGGAAAGTTGAACCGTTGCGAGGAAGAAATCGCAGCAATGGAGCAGGAAATTGAAACATTGCAACGGGAAATGGAAGAAAATGCGTCGGATTACAATAAGAGCATGGAACTGTTCTCGGAATGCGAGGAAAAAAAGGCGAAATTAGAAACCTTGATGGAAGAATGGGAGCAGTTAAGCCAGGAATTGGAAATGGTAAAATCTTAATATAAAAACAGCTCCCCTCGGGGAGGAAAGGAAGGAAATTGTTATGATTAAAACATTGGCATTTGACTTTGGAGCAAGCAGCGGCCGTGCCATTTTAGGCTTGTATGACGGCAAGAAATTAGAGTTGGAAGAAACCCATCGGTTTTCCAATGACCCTGTTCAGATTGGAAACAGTCTGCATTGGGATGTACTTCGTTTATTCCATGAAATTAAGCAGGGGATTGTGCAGACTGCTCATAAGGGGCATCGGGATATTGCATCCATCGGAATTGACACTTGGGGTGTTGACTTCGGATTACTGGACAAGCAAGGGAATTTATTGGGAAATCCCTATCACTACCGTGATACTAGAACAGAAGGAATGATGGAAAAGGCTTGTCAGATTGCAGGAAGAGATGAAATTTTCGGTCAGACCGGAATTGAAATTATTTGGTTTAATACCTTGTATCAGTTGATGGCAATGGCGCAGCAAGGTTCTGCAATTTTGGAAAAAGCGGATACTATGCTTATGATGCCTGACCTGTTCAATTACTTCTTGACAGGTGTAAAATCCAGTGAATATACCAACTCCACCACTTCTCAGATGTACAATGCATCCAAGGGTGCATGGGCAGAAGATTTGATGAAGAAATTGGGAATTCCTACCAATCTCTACTTGGATGTTGTAAAACCCGGTACTACAATCGGAACTTTGCTTCCCGAAATTTCCAAGGAACTGGGAGTTCCTGCAATTCCTGTTGTTTCTGTTGCATCTCATGATACTGCTTCTGCTGCAGTAAGTGTTCCTGTAACAGAAGGGGATGATTATGCATTTATCAGCTGCGGTACTTGGTCTATTATGGGTGCTGAAATTGACAAGCCTTTGATCAATGAACGTACTATGAAGCTGAACTTTACCAATGAAGGCGGTACCGGAGATAAAGTATTGCTTATGAAGAATATCATGGGTCTGTGGCTCATTCAGGAATGTAAGCGCCAATGGGAAATTGATGGAGAAACGCTGTCCTTTAATGATTTGGAACAAGCAGCAAGAGAAGCAGCTCCCTTTGTTTCCTTTGTTGATCCTGATGATATGCTGTTTGCAGGGCCTAACAACATGCCCACTAAGGTACAAGAATTTTGTAAGAGAACAGGTCAGCCTGTTCCCGAAACCAAGGGTGCTATCATTCGTTGTATTGCACAGAGCTTGGCATTGAAATATCGTTATACCGTAGAATGTCTGGAAGAAATTCAAGGTAAGAAAATTAATAAAATTCACCTGGTTGGCGGCGGTATCAAGGATAAACTGATCTGCAGCTTTACTGCAAATGCCACCAAGCGCGAAGTAGTTGCAGGTCCTGTTGAAGCAACTGCTATTGGAAACAATTTGGTTCAGTTGATGGCATTGGGCGAATTAAAGGATTTGAACGAAGCACGTCAATTGGTTCGTGATTCTTTTGAAACAACAATTTATACTGCAGATTCCGATTTGGATTGGGATGCAGCTTATGAAACCTTCAGAAAGTATATCGGATAATTATGGGAAAACAATTAGTCATTGCAGAAAAACCGTCTGTAGGGAAAGAATTGGCACGAGTGCTGGGATGCAAACAAGGAAGAGAAGGCTATATGACCGGGGGACAATATATTGTCACCTGGTCCTTTGGCCATTTGGTTACTTTGGCAGACCCGGATGCTTATGGAGATCAGTACAAAAGATGGAGTTTGGACACCCTCCCTATGATGCCGGAGAAAATGAAACTGGTAGTAATTAAAAATACTGCCAAACAGTTTAAAATAGTCAAAGAATTGCTTCGTTCCGATGAGGTGGATGAAGTGGTTATTGCAACAGATGCCGGTCGAGAAGGAGAATTGGTTGCCCGCTGGATTATTGAAAAAGCGGCTTGTAAAAAGCCCATCAAACGTCTTTGGATTTCATCTCAGACCGACCAAGCAATTCGTGAAGGCTTTGCCAATTTAAAACCGGGGAAAGAGTATGAAAATTTATATCAGTCTGCCAAAAGCCGAGCAGAGGCAGATTGGTTGGTAGGTTTAAATGTAACAAGAGCTCTTACTTGTAAGCATAAGGCTCAATTGTCTGCCGGTCGTGTGCAAACTCCCACTTTGGCCATGATTGTGGACAGAGAAGAAGAAATCAAACGGTTTGTTCCTAAGGAATTTGAAACTATGTCTGCAAAAGCAGAAGGGGTGAATTTTTCCTGGAAGGATAGAAAAACAGGAAACGGTCGGGTTTTTGATATTGGGAGATTAGAAGAAATTCGGCAGAAAATCAGCGGAAAAGCACTGAAAATTACCAATATAAAAAAACAGGCAAAACAGCAGCCAACCCCATTGCTGTACGATTTAACAGAGCTTCAGAGGGATGCAAACAAGCAGTATGGATATTCCGCTAAGAAAACCTTGAATCTGATGCAACAGCTTTACGAAACTCATAAGGTGTTGACCTATCCGAGAACAGATTCCCGTTATTTGAGTCAGGATATTGTTCCCACATTGGGTCAGCGATTAAAGGCAATTTCGGGAGCTTTCCCTATGGCAAAGGAATTGTTAAAAACTTCATTGAAGCCCGGGAAACGGGTAGTGGATGATACTAAGGTGTCGGATCATCATGCGATTATCCCTACGGAACAATATCTGGATTTGAGTGCCTTGTCTGCAGAAGAAAAGCATATTTATGTTTTGGTAGTCAAGCGATTTTTGGCAGCACTCAGTACCCCCTTCTCTTATGAACAAATCACCTTGGAAGGGGATATCAGCGGTGAATTATTTACCGCCCGAGGAAAGACCATTTTATCTAAAGGTTGGAAAGCTGCTTATGACGGAATGGATTTGGAAGAAGAGGATGAAAACGAGGAAGAAGAGAAAAGCCAAAGTTTACCCAAGCTTTCCAACGGTGATTTATTAAAAGTTACCAAGCTGGAAATTAAAAAAGGAAAAACGCCGCCTCCTTCTCGTTATACAGAAGGAACTTTGCTGACAGCAATGGAGTTTGCAGGTAAAACCGTAACAGATCAAGCAATGAGAG
>JAZQHN010000037.1:0-3365 GCA_045540615.1 Clostridia bacterium | reverse complement strand
TGATAAAAAGGAGGAAAAATCATGAAACAAGGAAAAGCATTACTGATTAATAATATGATTTCTTTGCTGATGTGTGGGGTATCCGGTGTATTGGGAGTATTGTCAATTGTCGGCATAATGACCGTCGGTGGGATTTTTCCGTCAACTTTTCCTATTTGGCTCTATAAAATATATTTTCATCTGCTATTTTTGTTGGCAACCCTGATTCCCTTTGTTTTAAGTTTTTTCTGGGGAAAATGGTGCCTGAAAAAGGTGGAAAAGAGGTTGTGCTTTGTTTCTCCTCTTGCTTTTTTACTTTTCTCTTTTTGTTTTAATTTTTATGTGTCATATTTTCCGGATTATCAAATTGAAAACGGCTCTCTCAAATTGCTTGTGGGGATTCTTGGCGGTAATAGTGTTTGGATAGATTTTTTGTCAAGTATTTATATAGATGCTACGTTTCTTTCTTATGAGTCTTTCTTTTTCTTGGTCAACATTCCAATCTCGATTTTGCATTACCTTTTACTGGTTCTCGGCAATATGTCCGGGCGGAAGGGTTCAAAAAGAGGTCATCCCACGGTGCCTGTGATGAAGGAAGAGTAAAATAAGGGAGTTTAGCAAAGCAGAATCATTTAGATGCATAGTAATGTAACTTGCTACAGGCAAATATAAAGACCGGGGTCTGTTCTATGTCCTTTTGATAGAGGGGAGAGAATGCCCCTTTTTTATTTTAGGTCAATATGATTCAAGTTTAAGTCAATATTGTGATTGAATCTTAAAAATCTTCATGATATAATGAAAATGAATTTTATTTTCGAAAGGAGAGGATTCTATTGTTATTACAATTAAAACAGGAGGGGTTTGGAAGAACTGTTGAGTTTGCAATCAGCGAGTTGACAGAATATTTTAAGAAGATGAATTCGGAATTGATCATCGAAATGACTGAATCGGAGAATGCCTTAAGGGTAGGGTGTTCGGACGAGCTATCTCGTTTTTTGATTCCTGTAGAGGACATGGAGGCGGACGACAGTATTTATATTGATGTCAAATTGGGCAAGGGAATTATTACAGGCTCTAACCAAAGAAGTGTACTGATTGCGGTTTACCGTTACTTAAAAGAATTGGGATGCAGATTTATCCGTCCCGGAAAAGACAATGAAATAGTTCCTCAATGTGATATAATGAAACAGACGGTGTATGTAAAAGAAAAGGCATCATACCGTCACAGAGAAGTTTGTATTGAAGGGGCAACCTCTTATGAACATGTGTCTGACATGATTGATTGGATTCCCAAAATTTCTATGAATGGATACTACATGCAGTTTAAAAAGCCCTATGGTTTTTTCAGAAAATGGTATGGGCATGAGGATAATCCTTATATGGAGGATGAAAATATTACTGTTGAACAGCTGGACAAAATTTCCGCAAAGCTGGAGGATGAAATAGCAAAACGAAATCTTTTGTATTATGCGGTAGGACATTCCTGGAATAGTGAACCTTTGGGAATTGAAGCCTCCTACTGGGAAAAAGAGCCGGAACCTCCTGAACACATCAGAAAATATCTTGCTATGATAGATGGAAAGCGTGATTGGTTTGGCGGTGTTCCTATGAATACCAATCTTTGTTATTCCAATCCTGAGGTACAGGAGCTGATGACCAACGATGCGGTAGCATACTGTAAAGAGCATCCTGCGGTGAAATATCTTGTATTCTGGTTGGCAGATAATTTTGGGAACTCTTGTCAATGCGAGGAATGTCAAAAAGAAACCTTTGCAGACTTGTATCTTCAGTTGATTAACAGATTGGACGAAAAACTGACGCAAGAGGGGTTGGATACCAAAATCGTATTCTCTCTTAAGCCGAATACACCCCTTAAGGAAAGAGTAAAAAACAAAGACAGAGTGACCATGATGTTTTGTCCTATTTTTAGAAATCGCTCCGAAACATATCCTGATGAAATTACAGAGGATTATTTGGTGGAGCTTCCCGTATTTGATGCCAATGACAGAAACTTAAACAAATTTTTCAAACCAACGGAGCGATATGTATCTCTTCTGAAAAAATGGAAGGATATTTATGACGGGGATTCGGTGATTTATGACTATTTTCTTATTTGGGATCATTATTATGACCCCGGTTATACCATGTTTGCCAAAACAATCGCAACAGATATAAAAAATTTGAAAGTGATGGGCTTAAATGGTATTAACAGCTGTCAGGTGCAACGGTTGTTTTTCCCTACGGCACTTCCTATGATTGCTATGTCGGAAACCTTATGGAATCGAGATGTTGATTTTGAAATTGTAAAAAATAAATATCTGACAGATGCTTTTGGTGAAGACGGATCAAAACTTGGAGAAATTATGGGCAGAATCAGTCAAAAAAGAATTACCGATTTTGTTACGACTTCTGACTGCTGTAATTGGTCATTGATGATGAATAAAGAAACGGCAATCGCCATTCAAATGTCGAAAGATGCTATCGAAGAATTATCCCCCATCATTGAAAGGAATTTGCATAACCCGGCTCATCCTGATGCAATAAAAAGGTCTTGGGACTATTTTCAATATTATCCCGAATTTGCAACACTGTATGTAAATACCTGGTATTCTGCATATGTGGAAGGGGATTTTGAAAAGGCGAAAGAAAATCATGGGAAATTAGAGGACTTTGTGAGCCGGACAGAACCGATTCTTCACCGGGTATTTGACGGATTTGTTTTTAGAGACAGATGGTCTTGTCTTTACAGTGCAAGAATCGGTCATCCAACAGTGCCTGTGATGAAGGAAGAGTAAAAAAAGGAAAATCAAAAATTCTTTTTATAAAATAACAAAATACCGCATGGAAAACATCGAATTTTCCATGCGGTTGTTTATTTCTTCCTTATTCACTATTACTTATTACTTTCCAAAAATCGACAAGTATTTTTTAGAGAATAGTGAAGAGTGAATAGGTAATAAGTAAAATCGACAAGATTCAGATTGAACCTTGTCGATTATTGGAGGCGCCACCCGGATTTGAACCGGGGCATAAAAGCTTTGCAGGCTTCTGCCTTACCGCTTGGCTATGGCGCCGAAAGGATGAAAAAGACGCATAAGGGTTTTATGCGTCTTTTTTTGGAGCGGAAGACGGGATTCGAACCCGCGACGTTCACCTTGGCAAGGTGACGCTCTACCACTGAGCCACTCCCGCATAGAGGAAGATGTCTTCCTTAGTATATATAAAGTGCAAAAGCACACTTTATCGAATATGGTGCCTCCGGGTGGAATCGAACCGCCGACACAGGGATTTTCAGTCCCTTGCTCTACCGACTGAGCTACAGAGGCATATGGCGATCCGGATGAGGCTCGAACTCACGACCTCTAGCGTGACAGGCTAGCGTTCTA
>JAZQHN010000036.1:0-5651 GCA_045540615.1 Clostridia bacterium | reverse complement strand
TCGAATTTTCCTGACGGTTGCTTGCTTTTTCAGAACTTCAACTCTACCGTACCCTCGTACGCCGACGAATTGAAGTTCTAAAAATATCCCTTCCTTTTTCCTCGTCTGCCAGCGTGTCGATAAGTTTATCGACACGCTGAGGTCTAGCAAAAAATTTTTGCTAGACCCTTTTTTTGTACTGCAAAGGTGTGGTACCGAAATGCTTTCTAAACAGCTCGATAAAATAAGATTGGTCAGAGTATCCCAATTGTTCTACTGTTTGAGAAACAGAATATCCTTGACGAAGTAATTCAGCTCCTTTTGTCAGTTTTTTATATCGGATGTATTCAGAAGGACGGGAATTGGTAAACTTTATAAAATACCGTTCCAGTGTACTGGTGCTGACAAAACATTTTTCTGCAATTGACGAAACGGTAAGTTTTTCATTAATATGGTGATTGATATAATTAAGCACAGTAATAAAATCTTTTGGAATCAGATGATCAGCTCGGGCAACGGAATGGGAGTTTCTGATGATGTTCATTAAATTGAAAAAATGATAAAAGCGTTCCCCTTTGGACAGACTTTCACGATTTAATATTCTGCAGATTTCCAGTAACTCTTCTTTTTGAGACGGCTCCGGCCGCAACACATTTTCAAAAGGCAATCGAAAAAAAGAATCCCAGATGTGACGGTTCTGCTCATAGTCAAACAAAATCCAGTAATGCTTATGAAACGCATTGCTTCGGTAAATACAATGATGAGATTCTCCCGGTCGTGCAATCAGAATGTCTCCTCGGGTCATGGGATAAATGTGTTCATTACAAAAAAATGAAATATCTCCTGAAAGATTTACATAAATTTCACATTCTTCATGGATATGAGGAGATAAATCAGGTATAGTATGTTCCTTTTGAAGCGTCTCTGTAAAACTGATTTTAAAATTCGTCTCTGTGAAAGAAGGAATGGTCAGTTCGTTTTTATTTAGTTTCATAAGTTTCTCCCGTTCTCTGTAAAACTTTTTGCTTGTAAAAATTATATCACCGCACCTCATTAATGTCAAGATAAACCAAGCCTTCAAAGTCTGTAATTTCTGTTGACAGAAAATTTATTCTTTGATATAATGAATCAGAGGTGAACTCTATGAAAATGGTGATATTAAACGGTTCTCCCAGAAAAAAGGGGGCAACGGCTTCTATGATTGAATATCTGCAAGAACGATTGCAGGGGGAAGTGATTCGGATTGACAGCTATACTGCATCTGTTTCTCCTTGTATTGACTGCCGTTACTGCTACACTCATAAAGATTGTGCATTAAAAGATAACATGCTGGAGCTTTACCACCATATAAACGAGGCAGATGCAATCATTCTTGCTTCTCCCATTTATTTTGGTCAATTGACCGGCTCCTTGCTTTCTCTGGCAAGCAGATTTCAGTATTTTTGGACGGATCAAAGCCGAATCACCAAAAAGAGTCGTTTTGGTGCTGTTATTTTGGTTGACGGCGGTATGGGAATTTTCGAGGATGCCTTAAAAATGGGGAAACGCTTGCTTCATCTGTTGGGAATCCAAACAATCAAAACCATTTACCATTCTGGTACTGATCAGCCGGAACTGGAGCATCCCCTTGAAAACGAAAAAGTACGACAAGAATTGAATCAACTGATACAAGAGATAAAGGAGTTTCATGTATGAAATCTCTCCAACAACAATTAAAAGAATATCAAACAAAACAAATACTCCCCATGCATATGCCGGGGCATAAGAGAAATGCAGAAATTGTTCCTTATCTGAATCAACTGTCTGAACAGTTGGATATTACAGAAATTGAAGGATTTGACAATCTCCACGGAGCAGAAACAATTTTAAAAGAAGCGATGGAACGGTCGGCAAAGACTTGGAGCAGTGATCGTTCTTACTTTTTGGTCAATGGAAGCACCTGCGGTATTTTAGCAGCAATCAGAACGATGACCAAACGGGGGGATCGGGTCTTGGTGGCAAGAAACTGTCACAAATCGGTATTTCATGGACTTGAGCTTTGCGGTTTGCAACCGATTTTTCTTCTTCCGCCTTTGATGGAATCGGGAATTTTCGGTTCTCTTTTACCTGAGCAAGTCGAAAAAGCACTGGAAAAACACCCTGATATTTCACTTGTGATCTTAACCAGCCCTACTTATGAAGGGGTGATTTCGGATGTTGCTTCTATTTGCCAAATTGCCCACAAAAAAAACATTCCTGTTTTGGTGGATGAAGCTCACGGTGCTCATTTGGGATTTTGTAATTATTTTTCGGGAGGAGCTGTAAAAGCGGGAGCAGACCTTGTGGTACAAAGTCTTCATAAAACTTTGCCCTCCCTGACTCAGACCGCTATCTTACACACCAATGGTTCAAGGATGGATCAAAAAAGACTCATTCACCAGCTTTCTGTTTTTGAAACAAGCAGTCCTTCTTATTTACTGTTATCTTCTATGGACGGATGTGTCAGTCAGATGACAGAAAAAAACTTTTTCCGTTGGGAATGTGCATTAAAATGTTTTTATCATACTCTTTCTTCATTAAAAAATCTTTCCTTATTAAAAAAAACAGAAGAGCAGTTTTTACGAGATCCAAGTAAAATTGTCATTTTCTCAAAAAACGGATTCCAATTGGGAGAGGAATTAAGAAAGAGAAAAATCGAACCCGAAGTGGTTTCTTCTCAATTTGTCCTTGCCATGACAGGAATGGGAGATACAGACGAAACACTAAACATTCTTGCCAATGCTTTGCTTGAAATTGATTCCCTCTTCTTGGAAACAACAGAAGATGAAATGTTTGTTCCATCTTTGCCATCCTTGGCATTGCTACCCGAACAAGCCTTAGAACAGGAATTTGAGTTGCTTCCGCCAAATAAGGCAAAGGGACGGATTTCAGCAGAATATCTTTGGGCATACCCGCCTGGAATTCCTTTATTAATTCCCGGAGAACGAATCGAAGAGATTCCTTCTGTTTCTCTTCATTCCACAAGAGGACAGCATCCTCGAACAATTGCAGTGGTGAAAGATGGAAAACCTCTTGACAGTAAGGAAAAATTGTGATATACTAATGCTATCATTAAAAAGTAAGGAGTTTTTATCATGAAAAGAATTACAACCCTTCAGACAAGGGATTTGAACAAATCTCTGAAAACCGGCGGCTGTGGTGAATGCCAAACTTCTTGTCAGTCCGCTTGCAAAACCTCTTGCGGTGTTGCAAATCAGCCTTGCGAAAACAACGGCAAATAAGAAAAGAAAGAGCGGTCTCATAGGATTATGAGACCGTTTTCTATGAGGATAAGAATTATGATACATCAATTTACGATGGATGGTACCTTCGTGGTACTGGATGTGTTCAGCGGTTCGATTCATGTAGTGGACGAAGTGGCGTATGACATTATTGGCATGTTTGAAACTGCTTCCAAAGAAGAAATTACCGCGTTTATTTTGGAAAAATATCGGGATCGTGACGATGTGAACGAACAAGAAATCGCAGAATGCCTAGAGGATATTGAAACACTCAAGCAAGCAGGAAAACTGTTTACCGAAGATGTTTATGAAACGGTTGCCAAGCAATACCGTCGGAATCAGACTGCAATAAAGGCACTTTGCCTTCATGTTGCCCATGTTTGCAACCTGGCTTGTTCTTACTGCTTTGCAGGACAGGGAGCCTATAAAGGGAAATGTGGTTTAATGAGCCTGGAAACAGGAAAACAGGCAATTGACTTTTTAATTGCTCATTCCGAGCATCATAAAAATTTGGATATCGACTTTTTTGGCGGGGAACCTCTCATGAACTGGGAGGTTGTAAAGGCACTTGTGGCTTACGGCAGAGAGCAGGAAAAGCTGCACAACAAAAATATCCGTTTTACTCTTACCACCAACGGTATGCTGTTGGATGATGAAGTGACAGAATTTTGTAACAAAGAAATGCACAACGTGGTGTTAAGCCTTGACGGACGGAAAGAAGTCCATGATCGATTCCGTGTGGATTATAAAAATCAGGGAAGCTACGATACCATTGTTCCTAAATTTCAACGGTTTGTGGAACAACGGGGAGAAAAAAGCTATTACATCCGCGGTACTTATACCCATCATAACACCGACTTTTTGCAGGATATTCTTCACATGGCAGATTTGGGCTTTACCGAGCTTAGCATGGAGCCTGTGGTATGTGACCCTTCCGATCCTTGTGCATTAACGGAACAGGATATGCCCGTTTTAAAACGGCAATACGAAGATTTGGCACGGGAAATGATTCAGAGAAACAGAAAAGGCAAGGGTTTTACCTTCTATCACTATATGTTGAGTCTGACAGGTGGTCCCTGTATCTATAAGCGTGTTTCAGGGTGTGGCTCAGGGACAGAATACTTGGCAGTTACTCCGGAAGGGGAGTTGTATCCCTGTCACCAATTTGTAGGAAATAAAGAGTATTGCATGGGAAACATTTATGAAGGAGTCACCAATACAGAACTTCGGAACACCTTTGCAAGCTGCAATGTCTATACAAGACCCGATTGTGAACAATGCTGGGCAAAGCTTTACTGTGCAGGCGGATGTGCTGCTAACGCTTATAATGCTACTGGCTCAATTAACGGGATTTATGAATATGGCTGTGAGCTATTCCGTAAACGAATTGAATGTGCTTTGATGGTGAAAATTGCAGAGCAACAGATGGATTGATTTGTGCCTTTTTGAGTCATTCTAAATATTTCAGCAAACACTGCACTTTTAATTTCATATTTGTCTACAGTAAGATTTCATATTTATAATTATAACACAAAAAAGCTTTGCAACAGTACATTGCAAAGCTTTTTCTTATATTCAGTGCATAATCTTTCTCATATTATAGCGTAAGTTGGCGTATATTTTTATTTTGCCAACTCGTCAAACTCGCTATTTTACTGCACTTTTTTGATTATTACTTATCCAACGGCTTCATTGTCGGGATTAGGGTCCCAATAATCACATAACTCATTATAACTCTACATAAGCCTTTATACAAGGGGTTTTCGGAGTATAATTTTTGACATAAGTCTTCATAACTCTATATACTATATGCACAAAATGGTGTAGTGATTTGGTGTAGTTGGTGTAGTGGACAAATTTGAACACAATAGAACCGTCCTTTGTGTTTATAATTCTATATTCCAGAACTACATCTTAATGATTTAATATATTTTTCCATATACGCCCAATCTGGCTTTTCGTCATTTACAGGTAGTAACAATTTTAATGATTTTAATGTATTATCTGCTTGTCTACCATAATTAAAACGAAATTTGTTTGCATTAATTATGGTGGCTAAATACATTTTCGCATAGATACTAATATCTTCCTTAGTTGTTAAAACAGCTATTTGATGTGCAACATAACAATCTTGTATTTGAACTGATGAACACAAAACAGAACCCTTTAAAGGTACAGTAATACACCCAGCAGGATAAATGCTTACATCATCTTTTTTTTCAACATAGCCAACAACACCATTATTCTTTGCCTTTGAACTTACAAACGGAATCCCCTTTTCATTTGGTATCATATCTGCATATACTAGAGTTTTAGGATAAACAACATCAAATAATTCACTTACAACAAAATATTTTTTGTCTACAGGAGAACCAATTGTTTCATTACATAAAGACTGGGATAAATAAGAAT
>JAZQHN010000035.1:0-2491 GCA_045540615.1 Clostridia bacterium | reverse complement strand
CCTGACGGTTTTCTATTTGTTATTGTACATTTTGAATTTATATGATTTTTCTTGTTTTATTTTACTTTGCTTGCGGTAGACCGACTTTTTCGACAGTCCAAAAGATACTCCGATGGTGTGCCTCTCTTTTTTTAATTCATCCAATTTATTTCATATACAAATACAGATGCTTCTTCTTTATCTTGTTCTGTATCAATATAGGTTACTTTTTTTACTTTTCCGCCAATCAATTGAGCAATTGGCGTAATCGGTTCCATACCCGGATCCGTCCAAACTGTTGCCTGTACTAATTTATCAGTAGTATCTGTTATGGTCAATTTAGCTGAAAGAGTAACAGTTTCTCCTGCTTTGATTTCGCGGTTTTCCCGTTTCGTCTGAAGCAATTTCTTTGTGCCGTTTTTCAACATCTGATACTCTGCCATAACAAGAGATACTTTCAAATTGCCGTCTTCCAAAATATTGGTAACCGTTGAGGATGCCACAGTTGCTTCTCCTTCGTTTGAGAAAGAAATCCCCTTTGTCGAAAAACAATCATGAGCGGAAGGCAAACTTACCAAAACCGGTGCCGACTCAACTGCTTTTCCGACATTTCCAAATAAATCTTTGGGGATAACACGATACTTCATATACTTTCCAACCATATCTGTCCCGGGAGTATAAGTTGTACCATTTTCTCCTTCTATAGGAGTATAAGAACCGTTTTTCCTATCGCTTACAAGCCATTGGGTCACCGTTTCCCCTTCTTCTTTTTCTGCATTTATATAAGAATAACTTGCCTCCAAGGTGTTTCCAAACAAAACACTATCCTTTTCATTCAAGGTTACTTTAGACACAATAGGATCAGGCTGTTCCGGGTCTGTCATAAAATATCCTACAACAAAACCATCCTTGGTATCATTGGTAGGAGAATATGCCGTAATTTTAATCGTATGTTCTCCCATAGATAAATCATTTCTCATTAATGCCGGTGCGGCCATCCAATAATTATAGGATGCATGAGGTGTTAATTGTCCTGAAATGGGATTGGCTGACCCTAAGTCGATCACATAGCTTGCATTACACGCCTGAGATCCGAATGCAGAGAAAATCCCAATGGATCTTCCCGTAAAATGAAAGGTCATGCTTGCACCGCCCTGAACGGTTTTCAACACACCATCTTTAAACCAGCCTGATTCCAGATTTTTATCAAAAGTCCAGGTTTTGGTAGTTGTGACATTTTCATTATTCACAGGGGAAACCAATTGAGGAGATCCAAATTCGTAATCAGACATAGGATACTCTCTCCATGTCATACGCTTAAAATATTGTTCCGGATGCTCTTCAAATTGTTTGATGATATAATCAGAATATCCTGTATAGCCTTTGTTGTTGGGATGAGTCCCGTCTGCGGTCCATGAATTAGGATCTTTGTTGGTTCGATCCCAAATAATGGGATTCCCTTCAAGATCTGTTCCACCAACCACATATTCGCCTAAATGAACAGAACCGATGTTGTAGTAATCTGCTACTTCCTGCTGTGCCGCTGCACTATTCAGATAAGGCTGGAAACCACTGACAGCACCGTTTACATCATCATTTGCTATGGTGTAAATAAAAATGACAACAGGTTGTTTGGGAAGCTGTGCCAATTGGCGAACAATTCCTTCCATTCTCTGCTTTACATCTTGCTCAGAACTTGCCCTATCGTTAACTGCAAATTCTACAAATACCACATCAGGTCCTTCCGAACCGCATTTGTCAATCATGTGTTTCTTCATACGGAACAACCCCAAATTGGAATTTGTTCCGCCGATTCCGGCATTGACTTCAATGACATTTTTATTGGGATATTTTTTCTGAAAATACCGTTTGGTAATTTGAGTGGACCATCTTGCACTTCCCGTTCCTGCATTTTCCTTGTATTCAATGGTACCCGATGCACCAGAACCTTGGGTAATAGATCCTCCCAAAAAGGCAATATACAAATCCCCTTTTTCATTGTTCAGATTGTCAACGCCGTATGTTTTGGGAGAAATTACAGTTGTATCTCTTGCCAATACAGGACATGTTGAAACAATGAGGCAGAACAACAAAATAAGTACCGTTATTTTTTTCATGATGATAAAACCTCCTGTAAGTAATTTTAATGTTTGCCATGCAGACGATAATAACATCGTCTGCGTGGCAAAAGAGGAGATAGAGAACGTTTAGTTATCCAGTAACCGTTTTAGAATTGTAGTTGCTTGGGCACGAGTTGCTTGCTGTTGAGGAGCAAAAATTGTTTCACTCATACCGCTAATAAGAGAAGAACCCAATGCCTGTGCAATCGAAGTTTTTGCCCAATCTGAAATTTGGTTATAGTCATCAAATTTTTCTATATTCCCCTGTTCTGCTGTTTTTCCGCAGAACAAATATGCTTTCATAATAACAACTGCCATTTCTTCACGGGTAATAGGATCGTCAGGAAGTCGGATCGTAGCCATGTCGTTCTGTGAGCCAAGGAGTTGGGGAA
>JAZQHN010000034.1:0-2971 GCA_045540615.1 Clostridia bacterium | reverse complement strand
CCACCAATATGGAAATTTATCAGTATGTAAAGGCATATGAACAATTGGAATACAATGTACAGCAAACAAAAGTATATAATCCGACTGCTCTTGATTTGTGGATTGAAACTCCCGAATGGAGAGAAGACCGGGGGACTATTTTCTGTATCCCGGCAGGAAAAGCAGTTTCATTAAAAGGAGATAAAAAATGATTATTGACCATATTAATTACAGTCAGCAATATGAAAGCCTTTCAGAAGATTTTAAGAAAGTATTTGAGTTCATTCGCGAATTGACACCGGAATCTCCTTTGGGGAAACGGGTATTTGAGGAAGGAAGACTTTGGGTGGATGTATATGAAGCTCCTGCCAGAGAAGAAATCCCTGAATATGAGGTTCATAAGGAATATATTGATATTCATTATATTCTGTCAGGAAAAGAAGAATTTGGATATGCAAATAAAGAACGTCTTACCATGACCAAGCCCTATGACCAGCCTACTGATATGTATTTTTATGATGGAGATGGGGATACTTTGATCATGAACGAAGGGGATTTTTGTATTGTATATCCTCAGGATGCACATATTTCTTATAAGAAGAAACTATGCGATAAGCCACTAATTCGGGTGATTGCAAAAATTAAAATAGAAGAATAAAACGAGAGAGGTTGTCATGATAGCAAGTCATGGCAACTTTTTTATGCTATAATAAAATTATAAGGGGTTAGAAAAGGGATTCGTCATAAGCGGGTTCCTTTTTTGATCGCTTAAATTTAACAGAAA
The DNA here is from genome assembly GCA_045540615.1 of Clostridia bacterium. Taxonomy (GTDB): domain Bacteria; phylum Bacillota; class Clostridia; order HGM11514; family HGM11514; genus SIG438. The sequence goes on along the minus strand of JAZQHN010000034.1, from coordinate 2,208 downwards.
GGAGGGAGGTTATGTTTGATCAAATGCTCAGACGGATGAGAAAGGTTGCACAAACGGATTCTGCGGAAACTTTAATGGAAGAACAAATCAATTTATGGAGCAGTATGTATCATAATCGAGCTCCCTGGTGTAAAGGCTCGGTGCACAGTTTGAATTTACCTTCTGTCATTGCATCGGAGCTTTCCAGATTAGCTACCATAGAATTTTCTTCCGAGATAACAGGAAGCAAACGAGCAGAGTTTTTATCAGAGCAATATACACCCGTGCTCAACCAACTCAGAAAATACACCGAGTTTGCCTGTGCAAAGGGCGGTGTTGTATTAAAGCCTTATGTGACTGATAAAAAAATCGGAGTAGACTGTGTACAAGCAGACTGTTTTCTTCCCATTTGTTTTGATACAACAGGGAAACTGACAGGTGCAGTTTTTGCAGATTGTTTGACTCGGAATAATCAGGAATTTTTGCGTTTGGAACGGCATCTTCTGACGGAAAACGGATATCAAATCAGCAACTTTGCATATGAAAAATGCGGTACAATCTGGAAGGAAACAACTCTTTCAGCGGTAGAAAAATGGGCTGATCTTATACCAAATATGACGATAGAGGGTGTGAAAAAACCTTTATTTTCTTATCTGAGAATGCCGGGAGCTAATACGGTGGACGTCAATTCTCCTCTGGGAGTTTCGGTGTATCAGAGGGCGGTGGATCTGATTGAGCAGGCAGATAAACAATATTCTCGATTGCTTTGGGAGTTTGAAGGCGGAGAGCTTGCTATTGATGCCAGTGCAGATGCTCTGCGTTATGATAAAGAAGGAAAAGCATCTATGCCTCAACTGAATAAACGGTTATTCCGCGGATTGGAAATTGATGCGGGCGGTCAGGATTTGTACAGTGTTTTCTCACCGGAGCTGAGGGACCAATCTCTGATTCGAGGACTCAACGAAATTCTTTGCCGAATTGAAGATGCCTGTGGTTTGGCACGAGGAACCATTTCTCATCCCGAAGGGGAAATCAGAACGGCTACAGAACTGAAAATGATGAAGCAACGGTCTTATACTACTGTATGTGATATTCAAAAATCCATTGCTTGTGCATTGGAGGATTTGCTTTATGCAATCAATGTTTGGACTGATCTTTATCAGCTTGCCCCCCAAGGAGAATGGCAGGTGTCATTCCAATTTGATGATTCGGTTTTGACTGACCGAAATGAAGAATTTAACCAAAGAAAGCAATTGGTAGAGGCAGGAATCATGTTTCCCTGGGAATTTCGTATGTGGTATCTGGGCGAGAGCGAGAAACAGGCCAAGGAGGTATTGAAATGAATGAAGAATTTTTGAGTAATTTGGGACTGGAAGAAGATGTGGTTTCTCAGATTATGACGGAGTATCGACGGGAAAGGGATGAAAAAGAATTTTCTCGTGAGCTTCAAAATCAGCTTTCTCTTGCAGGTGCTAAATCCTGCAAGGCAGCAGAAGCACTTTTAAATAAGGAAGAGCTTGTTATGGAAAACGGTGCAATTTCCGGTTTGTCCGAACAGCTTGTGTCGTTGAAGGAGGAACATCCTTATTTATTTGAATCAAATACTCCCCGTATTGTGGCAAGTGCCACAGGAGGGACAGAAACGGAACGATCTTTGTTTTCCGTTATCAGAACAGCCGCAGGACTTTAATTTAAAAATCGAAAGGATATGATAAGTATGGCAAATTCTATTTCTTTAGCAGACAAATTTTTACCCATGGTGGATGATATTTACAAAGAACAATCGGTAACCGAATGTTTGGATACTACTTCTCAAACTGATATGAGTAGTGCAGATGAAGTGCAGATTTTGAAAATTTCTACTACAGGCTTAGGGGATTATTCCCGTGAAAACGGATATCCTCAGGGAGACGTTACAGCTTCCTGGGAAACCTTGCAGTTGACAGAAGAACGCGGAAAGGAGTTTTCCATTGACAGAATGGATGATGAAGAAATGCTGGGGATTGCATTTGGAACCTTGACCGGTTCTTTTGTAAGGGAACAGGTAGTTCCTGAATTGGACGCTTACCGTTTTGCAAAATATGCATCCACCGAAGGAATTTCTTCTGTTTCCGAGGATTTGACCGCAGATACGGTATTGGCGGCAATTGACGAAGCTACCCGTCAGATGGATGAGGATGAAGTGCCTCAGAATGGCAGAATTCTATTTGTTAGCAGCGAGCTGAAGCC
>JAZQHN010000033.1:0-3006 GCA_045540615.1 Clostridia bacterium | reverse complement strand
ATTGCGGGAATGTCTATTGTCAGCAAAATTTTCATGATGCTGTTTAGCGTTTCCTTAGGAATTGGTCAGGGTTATCAACCTGTTGCAGGATATAATTACGGTGCAAAATTATACGACAGAGTAAAACAGGCAATCAAATTTACATATATTGTAGGAACTGTTTTAATGTCTGGTTTTGCTATTGTCATGTTTTTCCTTGCTCCGTCTGTGATGGACTGGTTTATTGCAGATCCTCTTGCTGCAGATTTTGGTGCAAAGTCATTACGGTGGCAATGTTTGTCCTTACCCTTTATTCCTATTGGTGTTATGTGCAATATGACCTTTCAATCTATTGGAAAATGCTGGACGGCTACCTTTTTGTCCAGTGCCAGACAGGGGTATTTCTTTTTGCCCTTAATTTTTCTTCTTCCTCCTTTACTGGGAGAAACGGGAGTACAGATGACTCAAAGCAGCGCAGATATTTTAACTGCACTTATTTGCATTCCGTTTGCAATCCGTTTTTTGCGTTCTCTTTCAGAAACAGTCGAATCCGTTCCTCAACCAGAGAGGGAGTGACTCCTGTAACGGAGGAAATTTGAGCAATTGTGGCACCCTGTTGAAGAAATTCACGGGTGTCATTTTCGTCTATCAAAAGACAGACGGCAAAGAGATTTGCTTCCCGTTCTAATTTATTCATATTTTGATAGGTGCTTTGATGAAGAAAGAATTTGTTTTGCTTAGGATGAAGCAAAGCATGACCAAGCTCATGAGCACACACTTCCCGCTGCTGTTGTTCGTTTAGGTTTTGGTTAACGGTAATTAGCTTGCTTCGTTTATAATATTGATAAAAGCCTCCTACATGACCTAAATCTGCATACAAAAGCTTGATATTGCATGCTTGGACCAACTGAAAGGGGTCTCTTGTTTTATATTTTCGAACTAATTTTGTGATTGTTTTTTGAATCATTCAGACTCCTCCCGATATTTACGGGGGGTATATTTTTTATTTTCCCGATGAATCATTTCCATTCCGATACGCATTGCGGTAATGATTTTTTCAATATCCTCATGGGAGACGGGCTCGCCGTGAAGGTTCAATCCTTGTGAAGTCACAAGAGTGTCCTCCAATTCTTGTATCAAAATGGACAGATCAGCACTTTTTTCTTTCGTGTTCATCAATGTTCCGGGAGATACCCCCAAAATTTCTGCAATTTGACCAATGGTTTCTGCTGACGGTTGTTGACGGTTGTTTTCATACCGCGACAAGGTACTTTTCGTCAGTTTTGTTCCGTAGCGTCGGTTCATTTCTGCTACCAACTCATCCTGTGTGAATTTTTTTTGTTTCCGAATGTTTTTCAACTGAACTCCAAAATCCATAATAATCCCTCCTCTTCAAATATATTACCATATTCGACAATAAATGTCAATATATTTATTAAAAAATTTCTAAATACGGAAACTTTTTTCTCCAAACCTCTTGACTTTTCCAAATTCTGTGATATAATAATATTAGAAACGGACAAATTGGGGAACAGCATAGGCTGTTCCTTTTTGTTACCCTAAAATCAAAGGAGGAAGAGACTATGACAATACAACAAGCAAAACAGGAGCTTACAGATTACCGCCAGAATGCTGTGGAAATTCGCAACCGTAAAGATGAAATTCGTTCTTTGGAAAGCCGTTTATACAGCGGATGTGGCGGCAATATGGAAAACGGTGTAATTGCTTTGATTACCATGAAGGAATATTACATCAAGCGCGTGAACGAACTGGTGGAACAAAGATTATTAATTGAAGAAAAAATCAGCAGTTTACCTCAACCGTATCGAAATATTCTTTATCTTTATTATATTCGTAATCTTTCGTTGATTCAAATTTCTGCCACACTTCATTATGGTTATACCTATACCAGTAAGCTGCATACCTATGCTTTGGAGCTTTATGCTCGTACTTATGCTCAGTTATCAGCATAACATATGAAGTGTCTGATAAAAAGGACAGTTTTTTCAATAATTGCAAAAAAAGGTTGGAGTTTTGAAACTCCAACCCAAAAAATATTAAAAAGGAGGGAAAATGAAAAACACTTTAACTATTACATATTGATTATATCATAGTTTATCGTAAAATGCAATTGCTCCAATGTTTAATTTGAGTAAATTTTAAAGAATATTTTGGATAATATTACTAAAAAACAAAAAATAATTTTCAAGAAAGAAAAAAACAAAAAAGTTTCATAAAAAATCAGGAAATACTTGAAATTTGAGGGAATTTGTAATATAATGAAGAAAAAGAATTTTGAAAGGATTGAATTGTTATGGCTGGTTTTTTAAAACGACGGAAAATTGAAATTTCCTTCAAACGGTATTTTATTGATGCACTTGGTGCAATGGCAATGGGTTTATTTGCTTCTTTGCTGATTGGTACTATTTTTGGAACTGTTTATGATAAAACGGGAATTCAATTTTTTGCTACCATGAAGGAATATGCTGTAGCGGCACAAGGTCCTGCAATGGCGATTGCGGTTGCATCCGCCTTGGAAGCACCTCCTTTGGTATTGCTTTCTATGTGTGCGGTAGGATATGGTGCCAATTCCTTAGGAGGACCTCTTGGTGTATTCTGTGCAGTTGTAATAGCTTCAGAGCTTGGTAAATTAGTTTATAAAACTACAAAAATTGATATTATTGTAACCCCCACCGTTGTAATTGCTTCCGGTACTGCCATGACGCTGTTGACAGGTCCTTGGATTGCAAAAATTATGACAGCGGCAGGAAATCTGATTATGACCTGTACAGAGCTTCAGCCTCTTCTTATGGGAATCCTGGTTTCTGTTTTGGTAGGAATTGCCTTGACCCTTCCTATCAGTTCAGCGGCAATCTGTGCATCCTTAGGATTGGTTGATCTGGCAGGAGGTGCAGCAACAGCAGGCTGTTGTGCACAAATGGTTGGTTTTGCAGTGATGAGCTTTCGTGAAAATGGATTTGGCGGTTTGATTGCCCAAGGGTTGGGAACCTCCATGCTTCAGATGGG
>JAZQHN010000032.1:0-11005 GCA_045540615.1 Clostridia bacterium | reverse complement strand
CTAAAGGAGGGGGGACCGCTTTAGCGGTGGGAGGATTCCTTTGTTACAGGCGATGGTGAATTGCAAACAAAGTTTGCATGAATTGACAACGATGTTGTCATGAATTCTCGCTTCGCTCCATGAATTAAATTTCCTTGAAATTCATTGTGGCAGAAAAATTTTCCATTTTAAAAAATAAATCAAAAACAAAAGAACCAACACATAAATTGAATCATTTTTGCAAATAATCAACCCTACAAGGAGGGAAAAGCATGACAAACATCAACTGCGTCAGCGACTGTATTCATCAGGTCAACGGAAAGTGCAACTTAGAGCAAATCATGGTCAACACCTTAAGTCAAAAGGAACAATGCGTCTATTTTGAGGAAAAAGAAGGACAACCAAAAAAACAAACGGATATTTCATAAAAAGGAATAGACAAATTTTTCTTTTTGTGGTATGATAATAAGGTAAGGTTTTTTTACAAAAGAAAGGATCCCGCTGTCATACGGACAGGGGATTTGCCATACATAAGAAGGATAGGAGGAAATACATAATGGCTTTTTGGCGCAAAAAAGAAATTTCCTATGATAAAAATAACGTCCCCAAGCACATCGGAATTATTATGGACGGAAACGGAAGATGGGCAAAGCGACATGGGTTACCCCGTTCCGCAGGTCACAAGGCGGGAGCAGAAACCTTAAAAAAAATTGCAGAATATTGCGATTCCATCGGGGTAGAGGCCATTACCGCTTATGCTTTTTCCACCGAAAACTGGTCCCGTCCCAAGGAAGAAGTGGACGCTTTAATGGATTTGCTTTATGACTACCTTGCCAATGCAGACAAAAATTTGGCAGGAAAAAATTCTGTCATCCGCGTGGTGGGAAACATCGAAGGGTTACCCGAACGAATCCGTGAAAAGGTTGGTCATGCAGAAGAAATCAGCAAAGACAACACGGGGTTAACCCTGAATTTGGCTGTCAACTACGGCGGTCGGGAAGAAATTACCAATGCGACACGGAAATTAGCAGAGCAAGTCAAACAAGGACTGTTGCAACCTGAACACATTACAGAGGACTCTCTGTCACAACTCATGTACACCGCCCATGTGCCCGACCCGGATGTGATTATCCGTCCCAGCGGAGAGTTGAGACTCAGTAACTTCATGCTTTGGCAGGCAGCATACTCGGAATTTTGGTATTCTGATATTAACTGGCCTGATTTTTCACCAAAGGACATTGACCGCATGATTTCAGACTATCAGAAAAGAGACCGTCGGTTCGGCGGACGAAAATAAGGGAGGCACTTATGAAAACAAGAATTTTATCTGCCGCTGTGGCATTGGTGCTGTTATTTGCGGTGTTGCTGTGCGGAAATATATGGATTTTAAAAATTGCAGTAGGAATCATCGGTGCAATCGGTTTATATGAATTATACCGTGCTTTTGAGTATCAATCTCATAAAGGAATGACGGGACTGGGAATGCTGTTAGGCTTTTTGATTCCTTTCCTGCCTACGGTCATTTCGGTTGTTACGGTGCTGTTTGTCTACGCCCTTGCAGGGATTGCAACCATGGTATTTTGTCCCAAAAAACTGTCTTTTTCCGATATTACCAATTTTTTGGTGTTTCTCATTTATGTTCCCTGCTCTCTTTGTTGCCTGGTGCATGTGCGGGAAACGGAATTTGGTGCTTATGCCATTTGGTTGATTTTGGGAGGAGCATGGCTGACGGACACCTTTGCTTATTTTGTGGGTTGTGCCATAGGGAAAAGAAAGCTTTGTCCCCTCATCAGTCCTCATAAAACGGTGGCGGGGGCTGTGGGAGGCGTAACAGGAACTACCCTTTCTGCTTTGATTTACGGAGTGATCTTAAACCGTTTCTTTACCGTTTCCCTGATTCCTCTGTTGTTTTTGGGAATTTGTCTGGGAATTGTGGCACAATTTGGCGATTTGACCGCCTCCAAAATCAAACGGGAACGGGGCATTAAGGATTTTGGTAATCTGATGCCGGGGCATGGCGGTGTGATAGACCGTTTTGACAGTATTTTGTTTACCGCCCCTGTTGTATGCCTTTTTATGACTTATTTTACTATTTTTATGAAATGAGGAAATCATTTTGGAACAAAAGAAGATTGCGATTTTAGGCTCTACCGGTTCCATCGGAACCCAAACGGTAGAAGTCGTTAACCAAATAGAAGAATTATCCGTATCTGTACTGGCTGCTAACAGAAATGTGAAGCTGTTGGAACAGCAAATCAGACAATGTAAGCCTGCCCTTTGTGCCGTTTATGATGAATCAGCTTATGAGGACTTGAAAACACGAGTGGCTGATACCAATACTAAGATTGTTTGCGGGATGGAAGGCTTATTGGAGGGGGCTGTGTATCCCGATACGGACACGGTTGTTACCTCTATGATGGGAAGCGTGGGATTAAAACCCACCCTTGCGGCAATCCGTGCCAAAAAGACCATTGCATTGGCAAACAAGGAAACCTTGGTCACTGCAGGTCAGCTTGTCATGGAAGAAGCGGAGCAATGCGGCGTTTCCATTCTGCCTGTGGATAGTGAACATTCTGCCATTTTCCAATGCTTAGAAGGAAACAAACCCTTTTTGCAAAAAATATTACTCACCGCATCCGGCGGTCCCTTTTTTGGTAAAACAAAAGAAGAGCTGACCTCGGTTACCGCAAAGGATGCATTAAAGCATCCTAACTGGAGCATGGGAAATAAAATCACCATTGATTCTGCAACCCTGATGAATAAGGGGTTGGAAGTATTAGAGGCAAAATGGTTATTCGGTGTGGAATTGGAACAAATTGAGGTGCTGGTTCACCGACAAAGTATCATTCATTCTATGGTACAGCTGAAGGACAATTCCATCATTGCCCAATTGGGAACAGCGGATATGCGTCTGCCCATTCAGTTAGCGCTTACCTATCCCGAACGGCTTCCTTCTTTATCAGTAGCAGTAGATTTTACAAAATGGAATGAGCTTACCTTTGCAAAACCCGATTCTGACACCTTCCGTTGCCTGGCTCTCGCCTTTGAGGCAGGAAGAAGGGGGGGTACCATGCCTTGCGTTATGAATGGTGCCAACGAGATTGCGGTAGAAGCATTTTTAAAGGGTCAAATTTCCTTCCTTGAAATTGCTCAGTTGGTAGAATCGGTCATGAATCAGCATAGCATTATAAAAAATCCTACCCTTGAAGATATTTTCCAAGGGGATGTATGGGCAAGAGAAGCTGCCCGAAATTTATTGTAAGAAAGGATCAATTCTATGATCATCACAATTATTGCAGCAATTTTAGTATTTGGCGTCCTGATTGCAGTCCATGAAGCAGGACATCTGATGGCGGCAAAAGCAGTAGGGGTTACTGTTTATGAATTTGCCATCGGTATGGGCCCAAAACTATTTTCCTTTACCAAAGGAGGAACCCAATATTCCCTCAGATTGCTGCCCATCGGCGGGTATTGCAGTATGGAAGGAGAAAACGAAGAATCGGAGCATCCCGGTGCCCTTTGCAACAAAAGTGTAGGAGCGAGACTCCTTGTTATGGTAGCAGGCGCTTTCATGAATATTCTGCTGGGATTTATCCTGTATCTTATCTTATGTGCTAACTCGGGTGATGTGGTCAGCACCAACACGGTAGCAGAGGTTATCCCAAATACGGTTGCAGAAGAAGCAGGTTTTTTGGTGGGGGACGAAATTGTTGCCATTAATGGTAACACCGTTCGTATTCCTGCGGATCTGCAATTTGAAATGATGAAGGCAAATTACGGAGAAATGGAAGTGACTTTAAAGCGTGACGGTAAAAAAATAACCAAAACCATTGCTCCAAGGCTGGAAACGGTAGAAGGAACGGACGAGGAAGGAAATCCCGTAACAGCAAAACGGTATTTATTCGGCTATACCATGGGACAGCAAAAAAACACTCCTTTTACCATCATAAAAAATGCTTTTTTCAACTGTTTTCTTACTGTCAGAATGGTGGTATATTCCTTTATCAGCATATTCCGCGGTCAGGTTGCCCTTTCGGATATGTCAGGTCCTGTGGGAATTGTAAACGAAATCGGAAAATCTGCCCAAGCGGGAATTTTAAACCTTCTTTCTTTGGCAGCATTAATTGCAGTAAACTTAGGAGTCTTTAATTTGTTTCCCTTCCCTGCACTGGACGGGGGACGTGTGTTCTTTTTATTGATTGAGCTGATTCGGAGAAAACCCATTCCTCCTGAAAAAGAAGGATTGGTTCACGGAATCGGTATGGCACTGCTTCTCTTACTCATGGTAGCGGTGACCTATCAGGATATTGTAAAATTATTTACGTAAACGGAGAGATACCCATGACAAAACAAGTAACGGTAGGCAATCTAAAAATAGGAGGAAATGCTCCTGTCACCATTCAGTCTATGACCAATACAAAAACAAAAGATGTTCCTGCAACCGTCGCTCAGATTCATGCATTGGAACAAGCGGGATGTGAAATTGTCCGAGTAGCAGTACCGGATATGGAATCGGCACAATGTATTGACAAAATCAAAGAACAAATTACGATTCCCCTGGTTGCAGATATTCATTTTGATTACCGCCTCGCTCTTACCTGTATGGAACGAGGGATTGATAAGGTACGGATTAATCCGGGTAATATCGGTTCTATGGACAGAGTAAAAGCTGTGGCAGATATGGCAAAAGCCAAGAACATCCCCATTCGAATCGGAGTAAACGGAGGGTCTTTAGAACCTGCTTTGCTGAAAAAATACGGGCATCCTTGCCCCGAGGCAATGGCAGAAAGTGCTCAGGGTCACATTAAAATGCTGGAGCAATGCGATTTTTCGGATATTGTGATTTCTTTAAAATCATCTACCGTTTCTGATACGGTAGCCGCTTATCGGCTCATGAATCAACAGTGCGATTATCCCTTGCATTTGGGTGTGACGGAAGCCGGCACCTCCTACGGCGGAATCATTAAATCTGCTATGGGAATCGGTGCTCTGCTTTTGGACGGAATCGGAGATACCATTCGGGTATCCTTAACGGCTGACCCGGTAGAAGAAGTCCGTTGTGCAAAGGAGCTGTTAAAAGCCGCAGGACTGCGAAAATCAGGGGTCACAGTAGTATCCTGTCCCACCTGTGCAAGATGTAATGTAGACTTAATTCCTATAGCGGAACAAGTGACAAAGGCATTGGAGTCCTGCGAAAAAAACATTAAGGTTGCTGTGATGGGCTGTGCGGTAAACGGTCCCGGAGAAGCAAAAGAGGCAGACATCGGTCTGGCAGGCGGAAAGGGTTGTGTTTTACTCTTTAAAAAAGGAGAAATTCTGCGGAAGGTGCCGGAATGTGAGGCAGTCACCGCTTTACTGAAAGAAATTGAACTGTTAGGAGAATAAAATGAAAAGCATACTGCAATGGTTTCCGGGAATTTCCTTTCCTGTTGAAATAGCAGAAGGAACATTATTATCGGAAAGTAAAATTGATTTAAGGAATCGAACCATGGAGCTGGTTGTGGATTGTTCCCAATCGGTTGATTTGTCTACAATAAAGACCTTGGAGCTTCAAATCAAAAATCAACTGAATTTAAACTCCATGATCTTTCATATCCATGCTCCGCAAAAGTCCGAAGAAGAGCTGTCAGACCCTGCCTGGGATGCATATTTAAACGAGGTGGATGAAACACAGACACCTCACCTTCCTCCTGTTTTGGAGGAAGAATGGCCGGAGTTGCCTGAGGATGAAATTGTAAAAATTCCCCTGCCCGAACCTGTTCAAGCAGAAGCACCTTCTGAAGAAGAGCTTATGGAAGAAAAAAACAATGACTTTCAACAAGAACAGGCAGACATGCTGCAAAGCTATGTTGCAGAAGCAAAGGCCGCTGTTGCCAAAGGAAAAAAACCGGGAGATGCTATTTACGGAAAACCCTTTAAGGGTAAACCCTTGCCCCTGATTGAATTGGGTCAGGAATACGGCACCGTGATTGCCGAAGGGGATATTTTTAAACTGGAAAAAAGAGAAACAAAACGGGGAATGTTAATCTACTCGGTTGCCATTACCGACTTAACCTTTTCCATTACCTGTAAATTAATCTGTGACAAAAACTTTGAAAAATCTCTGGATTCAGGATTAAAAGAAGGAGAACGGATTATTGTAAAGGGAGATTTAAGCGAGGATAAATACGACCATGAAACGGTCATTATGATAAAAAATATTATGTTGGGTGACAAGAAAAGTAAAAAAGATGAAGCCCCTGAAAAGAGGGTTGAGCTTCATGTTCACACCCAAATGAGTGCTATGGATGCTCTTGCCCCTGCTAAGGATTTGGTGAAAACCGCAATTAAATGGGGTCATAGTGCTATTGCCATTACTGACCACGGTGTACTGCAAAGCTTTCCTCTTGCCTTCAAAGCCGCAGGGGACAGCGACATTAAAATTATTTACGGGGTAGAGGCATATCTGGTGAATGATACCCTTGATATTACCTCCGGTGTTCAGGATGCAACGTTACAAGATACCTTCATCGTGTTCGATTTGGAAACAACAGGGCTTTCCCCTGTCTCCGATGAAATTATGGAAATCGGTGCAGTAAAAGTGAAAAACGGCAAAATTGTAGATTCTTTTTCTGAATTTGTAAATCCCGGACGTCCCATTCCCGCAAACATTACCGAACTGACAGGAATTACGGACGCGATGGTGGAAGATGCACCTGATATTTTGCAAATTCTTCCTCGGTTTATGCAATTTGCGGGGGATGGTGTCTTTGTTGCCCATAATGCCTCCTTTGATATGTCCTTCCTTCGTGAGGCATGCAGAAAACAGGAGATCCCCATTCAAAATACGGTACTGGATACCTTAGAATTGTCTCGTGCCATGTTCCCTGACCTTGCAAAGCATAAATTAAATGTAGTAGCAAAGCATTTAGGCGTCTCGTTGGAAAACCATCACCGCGCCTGCGACGATGCGGCTGCGGCTGCGGGAATTTTACTGAAATGCTTTGAAATCATCCAAAAAGACTATTCCGTTTCGGGAATCAAGGAACTTAATACGGCATTGACCGCTACAGCAGATGTACGAAAATCCAAAGCATATCATGCCATTATTTTGGTACAGAATTTAACGGGATTAAAAAACTTATATGAATTGGTTTCGGAATCCCACTTAAACTATTTTTACAGAACTCCCAGAATTCCCAAAAGTATCTATCTAAAGCACAAAGAAGGGCTGCTCATCGGCTCTGCCTGTGAAGCGGGAGAGCTGTATCAGGCATTGTTGCAGAAAAAACCTGCTCAGGATATTGAAGCATTGGCAGATTTTTATGATTATTATGAGGTTCAGCCTTTGGGGAATAATCAGTTCATGGTACGAAACGGGACAGTCCCTAATGAGGATGCTTTGAAAGACTTGAACCGTCAAATCATTCAATTGGGAAAAGACCATAATAAGCTGGTGGTAGCTACAGGCGACGTGCATTTCTTAAATCCGGAGGATGCGGTGTTCCGTGAAGTGCTGATGACGGCACAGGGATTTGACGATGCTTGCAATCAGGCACCTCTTTACTTCCGTACCACCGAGGAAATGTTGGCAGAATTTTCTTACCTGCCCGAAGAAACGGCAAAAGAAATCGTCATTACCAATCCCAATAAAATTGCAGATATGATTGAAAAAATCCGCCCTACACCAAAGGAAACCTTCCCGCCAAAAATGGATCGGGCACCGGAAGAATTAACCGAAATGTGCTATGAAAAAGCAAAGCGGATTTACGGGGATCCTCTTCCTGAAATTGTGGCAACACGTATGGAAAGGGAACTGACCCCAATTGTCAACAACGGATATGCAGTAATGTATATGATTGCTCAAAAGCTGGTGGCAAAATCCAATTCGGACGGATATTTGGTAGGTTCCCGAGGCTCTGTAGGCTCCTCCTTGGTTGCCTTCATGGCGGGAATTACAGAAGTGAATTCCTTGGTTCCTCACTATGTATGTCCTGACTGTAAATATTCTGAATTTATTACAGACGGTTCTTACGGCTCGGGTTGTGATATGCCCGATAAAGGATGTCCCAAATGCGGTGCGCCCGTCATGAAAAAGGACGGTCACGACATTCCCTTTGAAACTTTTTTGGGCTTTAATGCGGACAAGGAACCTGATATTGACTTAAACTTCTCCGGGGATTACCAGCCTGTTGCTCATAAATATACAGAGGAGCTGTTTGGAGAAGGCTTTGTGTTCCGTGCCGGCACCATTGGTACTGTGGCAGAAAAAACCGCTTTTGGTTATGTGTTGAAATACATAGAAAAAACAGGACGAAATCTGAACAATGCGGAAAAGGAACGGTTGGCATTGGGATGTACGGGAGTGAAACGTACCACCGGTCAGCATCCGGGGGGCATCATTGTTGTTCCCAAGGATTCAGATATTCATTATTTCTGTCCTGTTCAGCATCCCGCAGATGACCGTGATTCGGATATCATCACCACCCATTTTGAATACCATTCCATTGACCAGAACCTGTTAAAGCTTGATATTTTAGGGCACGACGATCCCACGGTAATCAGAATGCTGGAGGATTTAACAGGGGTTGACGCCACAACCATTCAGTTGGATGACCAAAAAACCATGAGCTTGTTTACGGGAACCGAAGCTTTGGGAGTAACACCGGAGCAAATCGGCTCTACAGTTGGAACCTACGGCGTTCCCGAATTTGGTACCAAATTTGTCCGTCAGATGCTGGTAGATACAAAGCCTACTACCTTTGCAGAACTGGTTCGGATTTCCGGTCTTTCTCACGGTACTGACGTATGGGTGGGAAACGCTCAGGATTTGATTGTTAATGACGGTCTGACTCTGATGGATGTAATTTGTACCCGTGATGATATTATGGGCTTTTTGATTCGAAAAGGGCTTCCCAATCTTGCTTCCTTTAAAATTATGGAAAGCGTCAGAAAGGGAAAAGGCTTGACGGGAGAACAGGAAGCCATGATGCGGGAACACGGAGTAGAGGATTGGTATATTGACTCTTGTAAAAAGATTCAGTATATGTTCCCCAAAGCCCACGCGGCAGCTTATGTTACCATGGGATTCCGTGTTGCTTACTTCAAAGTAAATTATCCTGAGGAATATTATTCTACTTATTTTTCTATCCGTGCAGATAACTTTGATGCAGAGGTAATGTGTAAGGGACCCGAAATTGCCAAAGCCAAAAAGCAGGAATTGGAGCTCCTTCCCAATCCTACTCAAAAAGAAAAGGAAATGATTACCATATTGGAGCTTTGTATTGAAATGTATGCAAGGGGTTTGACCTTCCTTCCCATCAGCTTAGAAGAATCAGACGGCATACGGTTCAAGCCTATGGGAGACGGAAAAATCAGACCTTCTCTCAATGCTCTGAATGGTTTGGGGGACAATGCGGCAAAAGCCATTGTGGCAGCCCGTGAAGAAGAACCCTTCTTCTCCATTGAAGATTTGCAAACCAGAGCAAAGCTGAATAAAACGGTAATCGAAACCCTGCGAAATCAAGGATGCTTAGATGGTATGGACGAGTCCAGCCAAATGAGCTTTTTCTAAGGAGAACAACATGAAACAAATATTTGAAAAAGAAATTACTGTTTCCGGCTTTGAATGTGATTTTAGAGGATGCATGAAATACAGTGCCTTACTTCGCCAAGCCCAGCAAATCAGCCGGGAGCACAGCGATGAATCGGGAATTACATTGGAGCTTCATCAACAAACCAACACCGCCTTTCTGATTAACGATGTAAAGGCGACCATGTATCATCAGCTTCATCCTTATGATACCGTTACCATGAGAACTCAGCCTTTTGCTCCTCACAGAGCTTGTTTTTATCGTACGACGGAATTTTGGAAAGGCGGAACATTGCAGGGAGTGATTGACACCAACTGGATTTTGATTGACACGGTGGAAAATAAGATTTTGCGGGAATATGATCCCCGTCTTTCTGCTTTGTTTGAAGCAGAAGAACAATTACCGCCCAAGCACAGAATTCAGAAATTGCCCACCGCACCCTCGGGAGTATTTTTGGCATCCTATTCTGTAATAGATCAGAACAAGCATCTGAATAATGCAGATTATGCAGACATTGCTTGCAACTGCACTCCCATGGAAACCCCTGTTTCTTCATTGATGATTCGGTATCACAGAGAATGTAAATACGGAGAAGCGGTTTCTCTGTTTACAGGGGGAGAAGGAAATCTGTGGTATGTTTGCGGTCAAAAAAATGAAGGAAAAAAATGCTTTGAAGCCAATTTGTGGTTTGCATAAAACAAAAAAATCCCCTCATACTAAACAATGAGGTGAACAACATGAAAAAAATATTACGTCCTGACCCGAAAACACAATCGGTCATTGATGCTTACGTTTCTCCCAAAATGAAACGTTCTGACCCTCAAGGAAGCTATACGGGAAAGCCTGTGAATAAAAACGAGGTTCCCGTTCAAGATGCGGATGATTTGTAAAAAATTGTATTGTTTTTTAAAATCTCCGAAAAGAGACTGTTGTATACGGTCTCTTTTTTATATTTTTTCAAAAAATTTTAAAATTTACCTTACTATTTCTTGAAAGTTAATACTATTTTGCTGACGAAGGCAAAATTCCTGTGATACAATCAATACAGAATTATAATTTCATTCAGAAAGGAAGGATTATTATGAAAAAACGCAACAAAGCCTTGGCATTGCTCCTTGCAGTTCTGATGCTGACGGGAATGATGACCGCAATGACAGCAGGGGCAATAAACGTAAATGAAGTAAGTGAGGGATACTACACCTCCATTATCGATCCTGTAACCAACGAAAGCGACATCACAAAGCTGGGAACCGGTTCGACCAACATGGGAACGGACATTGACTGCAGTTATGTAACAGAAGGCGAAAACACTTTTGTCAATGCAAGCCGTACCGCTTACACAAGCAACAAGAAAAACTTCATTTATCCTTACGAATTCGGAAGTAATGATTTTGCCTTTGATTTAGGCTCCGGAGAATATGTCGTTCAAACAAAAGTAAGATGGACGCAGACAG
>JAZQHN010000031.1:0-3455 GCA_045540615.1 Clostridia bacterium | reverse complement strand
CTTCCTGAATCGCCTCTTATTTTTATTTTAAGTGCTTGGGACATAAATGAGGCTCTTCCGGAAGGGATTTGTAACAAAATTACCTATGCAATGAGAAAACCTGTTCAATGGGATATATTATTTCAGAGAATTCTTCAATTTGCAGGAAATTCCGAACCCGAATCTCAAACACAAAGAATTCATGAACATCTGAAATGCTATCAAATTGATCCTGATAAAAAGGCAGGCAGACTATTCCTTCAGGCTTTACTGTTGCTTTTCGAAGAAAAGGAAAGAATCAATAATGTCAGCAGAAATTTATATCCTTTATTATCTCAAAAAACAGGAATCAGCACAGTAACAATTCAACGGCAGTTGAATTATGAAATTGAACGGATTTTCAGCAATCCAAACAACGAATTGATTCAAAAGGCTTTTCAAAAGACATCTTCGGAAAAAGGGAAAATGAGCAACAAACAATTTTTGGTTTTGCTGGCACAAGAGCTAGGGTATTTATCTTAAGGATTTTATTCTTCATCCAGATATTTTGCTTCCAGCTTGGAGCATTTAAAAGTTTGGCTTTTGTAAAGCCCGCCATACCCTGACATCATATAACTGACTCCGCAAGCAAGAGCAAATAATAAAAGTGCTTCTCCTCCGAATACTTCAAAAGAAAGAAACAGGGAGGCAACAGGACAGTTAACAGCACTACAAAACAACGCAATAAATCCAATTGCTGCACCGAACCCGGGATTTAAACCCAGTAATCCTCCTGCAATACAACCAAAAGTGGAGCCTACAAAGAAAGCAGGAACAATCTCTCCACCCTTTAAACCTGCGGCAATTGTGATTGCAGTAAAGATGATTTTTAATAAAAATGCTTCCGGCTTTGCCTGTCCTGACATAGCGTTGGTAATTACATCCATTCCAGCTCCGTTATAATCATAGGTCTTTAATAATACCGTTAACAAAACAATCAGCAACCCACCTGTTAATCCGCGAAGATAAGGGTTAGGCAGAAACCGATGTCCCAAATGCTCGCATTTGTGAATTGCGGTATAAAATAAAATTCCCACCAATGCACAAAGCAAAGCTAACAATAATACCTTTCCTACTGTAATAACAGAAAGAGCGGGAAATGAAATTCCACTAAAATGAACCGGAAAAAGACCAAACAACTTTGCAATCATGGATGCTGCTAAAGAAGATATGGCACAGGGAATTAATCCTGAATACTGTATAATTCCAACGGTAGTAACTTCTAATGAAAAAAACAAAGCTGTCAGAGGTGTTCCAAATAAAGCTGAAAAAACTGCACTCATTCCTGCCATTACCACAAGATGCAAATCTTGTTCGTTTAACCGAAATATTTTTCCCAACCGATATCCGATACTGCCACCCAACTGCAGAGCTGCGCCTTCCCGACCTGCAGAACCACCGAGAAGATGTGTAATAACCGTGCTGACAAAAATTAAGGGGGCCATAACGGTAGGAACCCGTTCGTCTCCTTTAACAGAATTCAGTACTCTATTAGTATCAAGCTGTCCCGCGTTTTTTACAAGATGGTATAAAAAAGCAATCAAAACTGCACCCAATGGTAAGAAATAAATCAAAATGGGATATTCTGTTCGATATTCTGTAACATAATCAATGCAGATGTGAAAGATGCTTCCGATTACACCACCGAATATTCCCACCACTGTCGCGATCAAGAGCCACTTTATTAATACTTTGCAATAAGAAAGGGAATTGACAATTCTGTTTTTTAATTCTGTCATTTGAATATTTCCTCCTATAGGAAAGGACGATCCGAGGACCGTCCTTTGTTTTATTGTTCTTTTTGCTTTTTAGCATCTTCTAATTTTGTTTGACGGCGTTGTTTTACTTCATCGGACATAGGCTTAATGTCTCCTGCTGCCTGCAATGCCATTCTAGTGAAGAGAGGGCCGAGTAGTTCATAAATCAGCACAGCAAACAAGGTGATATTTCGAATCAGGTTTCCTTGTTCTCCAAGTTCCATTGCCAACGCACACATTCCCAAAGCAACCCCTGCCTGAGGGAATAATGTGATTCCTAAGTATTTACATATGTTAGGTTCGCATTTTACTGCCTTGGAACTGAAAAGAGTTCCAAAATATTTTCCCAAACAACGGAAAATAATATATACCAAACCAATTCCTACAATTGCTACATCGGCAAATACACCCAACTCCAATTCAGCCCCGCTGATAACAAAGAACAGCGCAAACAGGGGAGAGGTCCATTTATCTGAAGCTCCCATTAAATCATGGGACAAAGGACAAATATTGCAGAAAACAGTACCAAGCATCATACAAACCAGCAAAGAAGAAAAGCTGATGTGAAATGCACCGATATGAAAATCTAACATAGACAGGGAGACGGTAAGAAATACAAAAGCAATGGTCAGATTTAAACGGTTGGTATTGGAGTTGAATAATTTTTCCAATTGAGTCAAAACCCATCCTAAAATTGCACCCAAAGCTAAGGAGCAAACAATTTCAATCAAAGGATTTACAAAGATAGAAATCATATCCATATGACCTACCATCAATGCTTTTGCAATTCCGAAAGAAACAGCAAATACAATCAAACCCACTGCATCGTCCAGTGCAACAATAGGAAGAAGCAAATCGGTCAAAGGACCTTTTGCTTTATACTGACGAACAACCATCAAGGTTGCTGCAGGAGCAGTTGCAGTAGCAATAGCACCCAATGTAATCAACTGCGGAACGGACAGCTTGTCGGGCATTAGCATATGTACCGCAAGCAATGCCAAATCAACAAACAAGGTAGCAGCCAAGGCCTGGAAAATACCAATAACAAATGCTTGCTTTCCTGTTTTCTTCAAATCCTCCAACCGGAATTCACTTCCAATAGAAAAAGCAATAAAGCCCAATGCTACTTCTGAAATCAGCGTCAATTTACTTACTGCATCGTGAGAAGTAAATCCCAGACCGTCAATATGTAGTGTACCGATACAGTAGGGACCGATTAAAACTCCCGCAATCAGATATGCAGTAACAGAAGGTAATTTTAAAGGTTTAAATGCTCTGGTCATCAAAAGACCTGCTAACAATGCAATGGAAACAGACAATAATGTGTTCATATTAGTTTCCCCTTTCTGATAAAAAAATTCTTCATAGAAAAAGACAGATTCGGACAGCGATCTGTCTTTTTTATTTTGGTGCGGGCGAAGGGACTTGAACCCCCACGTCGTAGACACCAGAACCTAAATCTGGCGCGTCTGCCAATTCCGCCACGCCCGCATACATTACATTTTGTCGGAACAATATTTCTACAAAATGTCTAACCTTATCGATTATATCACAGTAAATTATAAATGTCAAGATAATTATAAAAATTTTGAATTAAAATTTTGTAGGTTTACAATAGATGTGTTACACTACATAACATTTTGAGATGATTTTCAATCCTCACAAAATGTTATGTTCAAA
>JAZQHN010000030.1:0-3281 GCA_045540615.1 Clostridia bacterium | reverse complement strand
ATAAGTATAGAAAAATATAATCAATTTATTGCATTTCCAATTTCTTGCTTAATTATTTTTATGACTTCCTATTTTACGGTCTTAATTTTGAAAAAGATACCGCTAATATCCAAAATTATATAAGGAATATTAGAGTTTTTAAAATCAAAAAGTCTCTCTCATAGTCTTTCTTTAGGTAAGCGGACTGCAGTATGATTTGATAATCTACGAATTAGAGGTATGTTATATTCCCGCATCAGGCTCGCTTAAAGGAGAAGAATACTTAATCTCCTTTTTATTGTCAGTTGTGGTTGTTGCACCCTCTGTACATAGAAAAGGGATACGATGAAAATTTAAATCTGAAAAAATTTACGCAAATGTTTGATAATGAAACCATAGCGAATCAAAATAATTTATTGAATGTATAATTCTTATGAATATGAAAAAGGAGCGAAAGCAAAATGGAGCAAATTCGTATTTTGGGCGTTAAAATAGACAACGTGACAATGAACGAGGCGGTAGAACAGGTATTAGAATGGATGGAGGAGGAGAAAACCCGCATGGTGGTAACCCCAAATCCGGAAATTGTGTACCACGCCTATCATGTGCCGGAATTCAGAGAGGTGTTAAATTCTGCAGATCTGACGTTACCTGACGGAATTGGGGTAGTGTACGGTGCAAAAATCATCAAAACACCTTTAAAAGAACGTGTTCCGGGGTTTGAACTTTGCTGCCATGTATTAGAAGCTTTGGGAAATCAAGGGAAAAGTGTATTTTTGCTGGGTGGAAAACCCGGAGTTGCGGAAATGGCATCTGAAAATATTATGAAACGATATCCCGGTATCCGTGTGGCGGGTTGTTGTGACGGATATTTTAAGGATGAGGATGCTGTGATCGAACAAATCAATCAATCTGATGCAGATTTTCTGATGGTTTGTACGGGATTTCCCCGTCAGGAAAATTGGATTGCCAAAAATCGACATCGTTTGAAGGTGAAGGTTGCTATTGGTGCCGGAGGCTCTGTGGATGTATTGGCGGGAACTGTAAAGCGTGCCCCGGCGTTTTTCTGTAAAACAGGTCTGGAATGGTTTTACCGTTTGATGAAACAACCTTCAAGAATCGGTCGGATGATGAATTTGCCTAAATTTATGCTTACCGTAATTAAGAAAAATTGGAAAGGAGACGGAACAAATGCTTAAAGTAACTTTACTGGAACATACACCCAATCCCGAACGTCTTGTAGCCGCAGCGGCAAAGCTGTGCTATTCTTCTTCTGACATTGACGGATTGATGGAAGGACTGAATCCTGAAAAAACGGAAAAATTTATTGAACATTTAATGTCATTGGGTCATGAAAGCCCTATTGAACACGTATCATTTACCTTTGGGATCGAAGGAGTGTCCCGTGCTTTACTTGCTCAGATTACAAGACACAGAATTGCCTCTTTCAGTGTGAAATCCCAGCGGTATGTAATGGAAAATCAGTTTGCTTATGTAACCCCTCCTGAAATTGCAGAGTGCCCTGAGGCAAAAGAGTTTTTTGATGATGTCATGGAAGAAATTCAAAAAAAGTATGACCGTCTGACTGAAATTCTGCAAAAAAATCATTATGAACGGATGATCGGTGAAGGGTTAGATGAAAAAACAGCATTGCGTCAGTCAGAGAAATTGGCCATTGAAGATGCCCGTTTTGTATTACCTAATGGTTGTGAAACCAAGATGATTGTGACTATGAATGCAAGAAGCTTATATAATTTCTTCCGTTTGCGTTGCTGTACCAGAGCACAATGGGAAATCAGAGAGTTGGCAACTCAAATGCTGCAATTGGTTCGTGAGGTGGCACCTGTTTTATTTTCCAATGCAGGACCGTCCTGTGTATCAGGCCCTTGTAAGGAAGGGAGTATGACCTGTGGAAAAGCAGTTGAGATGCGTGAAAAATTCAAAGGTTTGGGAGCGAAATAAAATGGGTAAACTGATTGTAATAGAAGGTGTTGATGCCAGCGGAAAGCAAACCCAGACAGAACTTTTATTTCAACGTTTGAGCAATGCGAAACGGGTTTCCTTTCCCGATTATGAAAGTCAGTCCTCTGCTTTGGTAAAAATGTATTTAAATGGTGATTTCGGTACTCATGCAGATGATGTAAGTCCGGAAATTGCTTCCGTTTTTTTTGCTTGTGACAGATATGCTTCTTTTAAGCAAAAATGGGGACAATATTATGAACAGGGTGGAGTGGTGCTGGCTGACCGATATGTGACCTCTAACCTGATTCATCAGACTTGCAAAATTGAAGAGGAGGAACGACGTCAACAGTTCATTTCCTGGCTGGAAGAATTTGAATATGGTCTTATGGGTCTTCCAAAACCGGATTTGGTTGTATTTTTGGACATGCCTCCCGAATATGCGGCTCGTCTTATGGCAAATCGAAATAACAAAATTACGGGAGAAGAGCAAAAGGATATTCATGAAAAGGATAAGCACTATATGCAGCGCGCTTATGACAATGCAATATCTGTGGCAAAGCAAATGGGTTGGAAACGACTTGTTTGTGCACAAGACGGCATAATAAAAACACCTGAGCAGATTTCTGATGAGGTATGGAGTTTAGTTTCTGAAATTTTGGACGGAGTTGAATAGAAGTGAATTGGAATTCCTTGCGCTTGGAAGATGGGAATATCATCCGAGAGTATTTAAAACAAAAAGAATATGCGTATTCCCAATGTAACTTTACCACCATGTATTTATGGGAAAGGATGACCGGGGCAAAATGGCAGGTGATAGAAGACTGTCTTTGCGTTGTAATGAATGTAAGAGGGTGTACCTTTGCATCATTTCCTGTCGGAAAGGGTGATGTGCATGCTGCCATCGAAGCATTGAGAAAGGAATTTTCAGGCTGTTTGTTTTTCGGAATGCTGACCAATGAAATGGTGAATGAAATGAGGCAGTGGTATCCTGATCTCTTGGTGACGGATCGCCGTGATTCTTATGATTATGTGTATCTTCGAGAAAAATTAGTGACTCTTTCAGGGAAAAAGTTACATGGAAAAAGAAATCATATTAATAAATTTAAAAGCTTATATTCCTATGAATATCATCCTTTTTCCAAAGAGTTTGCAAATGAATGTCTTGCTTTGGAACAAGCCTGGTTGGACAATAAAACGGATTTGGATGACTTTTCACGAGAATGTGAGTATGATGCGGTTCGAAAATCCATTGAAGATTTTGATGCATTGGGATGTAAGGGTGGTATTTTGACCGTGGATTCTAAGGTGGTTGCTTTTACTATCGGGGAAATGCTGACCTC
>JAZQHN010000029.1:0-2040 GCA_045540615.1 Clostridia bacterium | reverse complement strand
GGACTTTGATGGGCGGAATGCGTGGCGTGGCATGTTCGGCATTGTTGGGGCTTTCTGATTTTAGAAAGGATGCGTTGGCAAGTGCACTTCATGTGTACTATTTACAGAGAAAATACCCGCATGCCGAGCTGTCTCTTTCTTGTCCGAGATTAAGACCTATTATTAACAATGATAAAATTAATCCATCGAATGTTCATGAAAAACAGCTCTGTCAGATTATCTGTGCTTACCGTATTTTCTTGCCTTTTGTAGGGATTACAGTTTCCTCCCGAGAAAGTGCTAACTTCAGAAACGGGATAGTAAAAATTGCTGCAACAAAGGTTTCTGCAGGGGTTTCTACCGGAATCGGAGACCATGAAAGTAAATACAATGGAAAAAAGTCAAGTGGGATGCAAGGGGATGAGCAGTTTGAAATTGAAGATAACCGCAGTTTAAAGAAGGTGTATCAGGATATTGCTGATGAAGGTCTACAACCTGTTTTGAATGATTATCTTTATATGTAGGAGGATAATGATGAAAAAATTTGATACAACTTTGTATGTTATAACAGACAGCACCGGATTTTGTCAGGACGAATTTTTATATCGGACAGAAGAAGCGTTAAAGGGTGGTGCAACCATTCTCCAGCTTCGCGAAAAGGATAAGACAACAAGAGAATATCTGTCCCTTGCAAAAAGGGTTCATGCCCTTACGAAGAAATACAATGTACCTCTTATTATTGATGACAGAGTAGATGTTGCATTAGCAATCAATGCAGAAGGGGTGCACGTGGGAGCAAGTGATATGCCTGTTGCCTTGGCAAGAATGCTAATGGGGAAAAGAAAAATTGTAGGTGCGACTGCAAAAACGGTACCATGGGCATTGGAGGCTTATGAACAAGGTGCAGATTACCTTGGGGTTGGAGCCATATATCCAACGACCACAAAGGTAAAAACCGTTCTTACTTCTGTGGAAACTCTAGATGCAATTTGTAAGACTGTTCCCATTCCCGTTAATGCAATCGGCGGTCTGAATAAAGAAAATGTGCAAATTCTGGAAGGGATTGGGATTGCAGGTTTTTGTGTGGTTTCTGCAATTATGAAAGCAGATGATCCGAAAACAGAAACAGAGCTTTTGCTTCAATTAGCAAAAAAAATAAGAAGTAAGGGAGAAGAAAAGCATGAAAACAGCATTATCCATTGGAGGAAGTGATTCCGGCGGAGGGGCTGGGATTCAAGCAGATATCAAAACAATGACAATGAATGGTGTTTATGCCATGAGTGTCATTACGGCATTGACAGCACAAAATACCCTTGGTGTAAGATCAATTTTAGAATCTACGCCTGAATTTTTAGAACAGCAAATTGACGCGGTGTTTGAGGATATTTATCCGGATAGTGTAAAAATCGGTATGATACCGTCAAGTAAACTGGTTGATGTTATTGTCCGAAAATTAAGATACTATCATGTGAAAAACGTTGTAGTTGATCCTGTTATGGTGTCAACAAGCGGTTCGGTATTAATGAAAGCCAATACTCTTCAAGCTCTTGTAACGGAGCTTTTTCCGATTGCTACACTCATTACGCCCAACATTCCTGAAGCAGAAACATTATCAGGTATGACAATTAAGAATCAGAAGGAAATGCAAAAGGTTGCAAAAATTCTTGGAGATGCTTATGGATGCAACATCCTTTTAAAGGGCGGACATGCCGTAAATGATGCGAATGATTGTTTTTATGAGAATGGAACATTTTATTGGTTTTGCGGTAAACGCATCTCAAATCCCAATACCCACGGGACGGGATGCACGTTATCAAGTGCAATAGCGGCAAATCTTGCCAAAGAATTTACGCTTTTTCAATCGGTACAACGGGCAAAGGAGTATCTTTCAGGTGCTCTTTCCGCCGGATTGAATCTTGGTCGGGGTTCAGGCCCTCTCAAGCATAGCTTTGACCTGAAATCCCGTTATGCCGAAGAAGAAGTTGATAGAAAGGAAGAAAAAAATGAGAAGTGATATGACACAAATGGAGGCTGCCAAAAAAGGAATAATAACCTCAGAAA
>JAZQHN010000028.1:0-14295 GCA_045540615.1 Clostridia bacterium | reverse complement strand
ACACACCTTTGCACACACACCGCACTTGCCCTTTTTGTCCATATTACAATGATCCGGGTCGATGGTTTGCACTTTGGGAATAGCCTGTGCAAAAGGAATATAGATAGCACGGCGATTGTCCATTCCTAAATTAAACTCATTGGGAACCTTTTTCATGGGGCATTTTTCGGTACATTCCCCACACCCTGTACATTTTGTTTCATCAACAAAACGTGCTTTTTTCTTAATTTTAACAGTAAAGTTTCCAACAAAACCGTTCACTTCTGTTACTTCGCTGTAAGAGAAAATACGGATTTTTTCATGCTGTGCCACATCCACCATTTTAGGGGTGAGGATACAAGCCGCACAGTCGAGAGTGGGGAAGGTTTTATCCAATTGAGCCATTTTACCCCCAATGGTAGGTTTGGTTTCCACAATATCAACAGGAAAACCAGCATCTGCAATATCCAAAGCAGTCTGAATCCCTGCAATACCGCCGCCGATGACCAAAGCACGCTTAGTTACAGGGCTTTCACCGGGAGTAAGAGGAGCATTCAAATTCACCTTTGCAACTGCCGCTTTTGCCAAAATAATGGCTTTTTCTGTTCCGATTTCCATATCCTTATGAACCCAGGAGCATTGTTCACGAATGTTGGCAATTTCAACCATATAAGGGTTGATGCCTGCTGCTTGAGCAGTTTTTCGGAAGGTTGCCTCATGCATTCTGGGAGAACAGGAGCAGACAACAATTCCGGTTAACTTGTGTTCTTGAATGGCGTTAATAATCATATCCTGACCTGCCTGAGAACACATATATTGATAGTTTGTGGAAAAGACAACACCGGGCTCTGATTGTAAAGCATCGGATACTGCCTGAACATCCACCGTGCCGGCTATGTTACTTCCGCACCAGCACACAAATACGCCAATTCTTTGCATTTTGTCTTTTCCTCCTTATTTGGTATATTTTCTGAATGCACTGACGATCGCCTGCTGAGGTAAGTCTTCATTCAATTTACAGGGCACGTCGTTTGCAGTCATGTGGTTTGCACCTTGCTTACGAATTACTTGCAGTCTTACTGCTTCCACCAGCTTTGCCGGTTCTACTCCTCTGGGGCAACGGTCAATGCAGGCAAAACAGGATAAGCATTGGTACAGAGATTGAGAATTGAATAATGGTTCTATGTCACCCGTTTCTACCATAGATACAAATTGATGAGGATGATATTCCATTTCATCAAAAGCCGGGCAGGTAGCGGTGCATTTTCCGCAACGCATACATTTTTTAGGGTTAATACCGCTGGAACGGATGATTTCTTCCTGAAGGTGCTTCATATTTTTATTCATTGTCATCCTCCTTTACGCCAAGGGCTTCCGCCAGCAATTCAGTGAGATAAACAACAGGAATTTCTGTGCCGTTTTTCTCTAAATTATATTTGCATAAGGGGCAGGCGGTGAGAATCAGCTCAGCTCCGCTCTTTTTTGCACTTTCTGTGACGTTACTGCTTCTCTTTTTTGCAGAATCAGGATTTTCCATTGCAATATATCCGCCGCAACATTCATTTCTGTAAGGATAGACAACCGGTTCTGCTCCCAATGCACGGATAAAATCTTCCATAATTGTAGGATTTTCCGGATCATCCATTTTCATGACAGCGTTGGGACGAAGCAGCAAGCAACCATAATAAGCTCCTATTTTTTTTCCTGTCAAGGGGTT
Organism: Clostridia bacterium; assembly: GCA_045540615.1. Taxonomy (GTDB): domain Bacteria; phylum Bacillota; class Clostridia; order HGM11514; family HGM11514; genus SIG438. The sequence continues at coordinate 12,599 of JAZQHN010000028.1, read as the reverse complement.
GACAACAGATTCCTTAATTTTATCAAACCCTATAACATCACGAAGCAATTCCAAATAGTGAAGAACGGTTGTTTCACCATTGTAATGTTCGTCCCCTAAATAGTTGTTTACTTTAAAGGCAAATTCTTCATCTGTCTGCATAGCGTGATTGGTTTGTTTTATTACATTATGACAGGCAGAACAAACAGAAACCAAAACCTGATTGCGATCTCTTGCCGCCATCAAAGCTCTGACAGAAGAAAGCTTGGTGGCAATTTCATCACGAGAGGTGGTAAATACTCCGCCGCAACATTGCCAATTTTCGATTTCTTCTAACGTAACCCCTAATTTTTCTGCACATTTTCTTGCATACTTGTCTAATTCCCGTGCCTTTGTTTTCAAGGTACAACCGGGAAAATACGATACTTTCATTCTTTTTCCTCCTATCAAACCATTTGTTCAGGATGGAACACTTCATCAAATTTTTCTGCTGTCAAAAAGCCTAATTCCACACAAGCTTCTTTCAGAGAAATATTATCTTTAAATGCCTTCTTTGCAGTTTTTGCTGCATTTTCATAACCGATATAGGGATTCAAAGCGGTTACCAACATTAAAGAATTATGCAGATTGTGATGCATTTTTTCTTTGTTTGCTTTGATGCCTACGGCACAGTTTTTATTAAAGGAAAGAATTGCTTCGGAAAGCAATCTTCCCGATTGCAGGAAATTATAAATGCAAACAGGCATAAATACATTCAATTCAAAGTTGCCCTGAGATGCCGCCATACCTACTGCTACATCATTTCCCATAACCTGAACGGCAACCATGGTTACCGCTTCGCACTGAGTGGGGTTTACCTTACCGGGCATAATGGAAGAGCCGGGTTCGTTTTCGGGAATGAATATTTCACCTAAACCATCTCTGGGACCGCTTGCCAACCAACGAACGTCATTGGCAATCTTCATCATATCACAGGCTACTGCTTTGATTGCACCATGAGCAAATACCAGTTCATCCTTAGAGGTTAAGGCATGGAATTTATTTTGTGCTGTTACAAAAGGTTTGCCTGTTAAGTCTGAAACCTTTTGCGCTACTGTTTCACCAAAGCCTTTGGGAGCATTTAAGCCTGTTCCTACTGCGGTACCGCCCAATGCAAGCTCACGCAATGGATCTACTGATTTTTTCAAAAGCTCTACATCCCGTTCCAAGCTGGAGCGCCATCCGCTGATTTCCTGGCTAAAGGTAATGGGAGTTGCGTCCTGCAGATGGGTTCTTCCGCTTTTTACAATTCCTTCGTTTTCTTCTTCCAAGCGTTTGAAGGTAGCAATCAAAGTTTCACAGGCAGGAATCAGCTTATCTTCTATCATAAGCACTGCCGCAATGTGCATAGCGGTAGGGAAGGTATCATTGGAGGATTGGCTCATATTTACATCATCGTTGGGATGAAGAAGCTTTTCTCCTGCAATCTGGTTGCCGCGGTTTGCAATCACTTCATTGGTATTCATATTAGACTGAGTACCGGACCCTGTTTGCCATACCACAAGAGGAAAATGGTCATTCAATTTTCCTGCAATGATTTCGTCGCAAGCTTTGCTGATTGCACTAAGCTTTTCGTCCGTCATTTTTTCATTGCGGAGCACATTGTTTGCCTGAGCAGCAGCTTTTTTCAAAATGCCGAATGCATGAATGATTTCAGCCGGCATGGTTTCAATATTGACGCCAATTTCAAAATTTTCATGACTTCTTTGGGTTTGTGCCGCCCACAATTTATCGCCGGGAACCTTTACTTCTCCCATAGAGTCATGTTCAATACGGTATTCCATTTTTCTTCCTCCTTAGATGTTTGTATTTCTGATAATATCTTTCAATTTTTCTGCACTAACGTGCAAAGCTTTGATTTCTTCATCATTCAAAGGCAACATGACTTTATTACGGATGCCCATGTTACCAATGGTGTTCAGGGTGCTTAAGCATACATCATCCACACCGTATTCCCCATGCATCATGGTAGATACGGTTAAAGTGCTGTCCACTCTGTTTAGTAAGCATTTGCAGATATGGCAAACAGAAATGGAAACAGCATAGAAGGTAGCTCCTTTTCTTTCAATGACACGTGCCCCGGATTTTTTTACATATTCTTCTACTTCTGCATAACTAAGCTTTGGCATCATGTGATTGCCGGTAAAGGAATTGTGACATTCTTCAATAGGAACATTGGAAATGTTTGCCAAAGACCATGGGATGAATGCAGAATCACCGTGTTCACCCAGTACATAGGCATGAACATTATTCTGACTGATGGAATAATATTCAGACAGTCTTGCCCGAAGTCTTGCTGTATCCAATGCAGTACCTGAGCCGATAATCCGTTCTTCCGGAATTCCGGAACGCTTGCAAAATACATAAGTGAGAATGTCCACCGGATTGCTTACCAACAGATATACTGCATCAGGAGCATATCGAGTAATTTCGGGAATGATGCTCTTAATAATATCTATATTGGTTTGTGCCAATTCCAAACGGGACTGACCGGGCTTTCTTGCAACACCTGAGGTGATGATTACAATGTCAGATCCTGCAGCATCAGAATAGCTACCTGCATAAATAGAGCAAGGGCTGCAAAAAGCGACCCCCTGTCTAATATCTAAAGCTTCACCCAATGCTTTTTCGTTGTTGATATCAATCATGACAACTTCTGAAGCAATTCCCCAGATGGTTAATGTGTACGCTATGGTAGAACCTACACTTCCTGTTCCGATAATGGTAATTTTGTTCATTCGATGACATCCTTTCGTAATTAGATTACTGAATCAATCTTGAAATACAGAAAATACTTATGCTTTGAAAAAAGTTCGTTATATTTTTAACAACAAAAGCCAAAAAATATTTCCTCGTACTTTAACATTATATCATACCGGGGAACAAAATGCAACTTTTTTTTCAGGTTTTTTACAAATTGTTTGATAATATACAAATAAAATCAAAGAAAAAATCAATTATTAGTACTTTGTTACTATTTTAACAAAAATGCGATAATTTATTGAAAAAAGAATCTAAAAAAGAGAAAGGAACAGTCAAAATGGTTTATACTGTTCCTTCTTATATGTTATTTTATTTGAGCCTCGATGAAAGCTTTAATAATTGCTTCGGCATTCTCGTAATCTGCTGTTTGTTCCGGAGTCATATCATCATATTTTGCTAAGCGTGTGATGTAATATTGTTGTTCTGTCAAGGGGAATCCGGATAAAACAGAATTATCTTTGGAAAGAGGAATCCCGTATGGCACATCGTTTTGCTCTAAGTTGTATTCATTGTAAAAGGGAGTCAGATCTTCTAACGCCTCTCCTTCTGCTAATGCTATCATAGAGCCTTTGTCCAAAATCATAACGGAGGTTTCACGGGTCATTACCATTCCCTGAAGCCGTGCCATGGAAGCACTGTCCTGTTGAGCTGTCATTACGGTTCCGCTGATTGGTAGGAAATAAGGCAAAATATGCACCTCATCGTCTCCGTTTACATCTTCAGAAATTAATTCCATTTGATTTTGAAAGCGCTTGATCATTGCTTCTTCCTGAGGAGAACTGCATAAAAAGGTAATGGTGGTATCATAGTCGATTCTGCTTCGGATTTGTGAGATTGTGATAAACATAAGAATTACGGCAGCAATTGCAATAACGGTATGCCATTTGTAATAGTAGAAAAAATTCTCACATCTTTTTTTGAATGATTGTTTTTGTTCCATATAATAGCCTCCCTTATTTTTCTTATTGCATTGCAATTAATTTGTCTGTCAATACCATTTGTGCAAAGGTAATTCCCATGGAACGAATCAAAGACAATTCTGTTTGCTCCTCATCCTGATAAGTACGGGGAGGAAATTTCTTTGGTTCAAAAGTACTCTTTAAAGCATATTCCATTTCTTCGCAGAAAAGATTATATGCATTTTCTGTTTCATAGGTATTTCTCATTTGGGTAATGATCGTTCCTAAGGTGGAAATGTTCATTAATCGCTTCATGGTAAATATGACAAAAAAGCATGCCAGATGCTCCCTGGAATATTTTTTCTTTGTGGGAGGTGATACGATTTTTTGTTTTACATAATTGTTAATCATGGTAGGAGTCACAGAGCCTTCTTTATCAAAAGGAGAGAGTAATTCCTGTAAGTAGATCACGACCTGATCGATATATAACTCCAACTGAGGAAGCTCTTCCCATCTGGGGAAGTGATATTGTATCATTTGATTTGTTACTTCTTTCATTTTCATCACCCAAAGCTATTATATCAGCTTTTTCTTTTTTCGTCAAGAATTATCCTGTAAGGGATTGATTTTTTCAATAAAATGGTATATAATAAAAATAGAAAAATGAAGGAGGGATTCTCATGGAGCAGATCATGTTTTGGTTTTGGCTGATTGCCGCAGTTGTTCTGGCAATTGTGGAGGCGGCAACTGCAAGTCTTGTGACCATTTGGTTTGCAGGAGGAGCTGTTCTGGCAATGATTTTTGCATGGCTGGGACTGGGTTATGTAAGTCAGTTGGCAGTATTTGTAATTGGCAGCTTAGTGCTCTTATTGCTGACAAGACCTCTTGCGAAACGAGTGATTCATCGGGATGGTCAGCCCACCAATGCAGACCGTATTATTGGTCAGACGGGCATTGTAACAGAGGAAATTGAACAACTCAAAGGAACAGGAAGAATTACCGTGATGGGTCAAAGTTGGGCGGCGGTTTCTGAAGACGGAACCATGATATCCTTAGAGGAACAGGTCATTGTAACAGGGATCCGCGGTGTGAAGGCGGTTGTAAAGAAAGGAGAGTAAATATGGCTATTTTTGGATTATTTCTTTTGTTTATTGTAGTATTGATTATTATCATTTCAAACATCAAAATTGTATCTCAGGCAACCTGTATGGTAGTGGAACGGCTTGGTGTGTTTCATGCTGCATGGGGAACAGGATTTCATTTTAAAATCCCCTTTATTGAACGGATTGTAAAAAAGGTTTCTTTGAAAGAACAGGTGGTGGATTTTGCTCCTCAGCCTGTTATCACTAAGGACAATGTTACTATGCAGATTGACACGGTAGTGTATTTTCAGATTACCGATCCTAAGCTTTATGTCTATGGAGTAGAGCATCCCATGGCAGCAATCGAGAATCTGACGGCTACCACTTTGCGTAACATCATCGGTGATTTGGAGCTGGATGAAACCTTAACCTCCCGTGATTTGATTAACACCAAGATGCGTGCCATTTTGGATGAAGCAACCGATCCTTGGGGAATCAAAATTAACCGTGTGGAATTGAAAAACATTTTGCCTCCCAAAGAAATTCGGGATGCTATGGAAAAGCAGATGAAGGCAGAGCGTGAACGCCGTGAATCCATCCTGAAGGCAGAAGGGGAAAAGAAAGCAGCTATTTTAGTAGCAGAAGGAAATAAGCAGTCCATCATTCTGGAAGCGGAAGCAGCAAAAGAAGCGGCAATCCGTAATGCAGAGGGTGAGGCTCAGGCGATTTTAGCGGTGCAGGAAGCGGTTGCCCAAGGAATCCGTTTGATTAATGAGGCGGCTCCCGGCGAGGGTGTCATTGCTCTAAAGAGTCTGGAAGCATTGGAATCTTTGGCAAATGGTACTGCAACCAAAATTGTGGTTCCCTCCGATATTCAATCATTGGCAGGCTTGGCAGTCAGCGCGAAGGAATTGCTTTCAAAAGAATAAAGACAAGATGAGAAAACCGCTTGGAACTCAAATTTCCAAGCGGCTGTTTTTTACTATTTATTGTCCCCTGTCATATCTTCTTTCATCTCTTCTCCGGCATTTTTAATGGTGTCACCCGTATCCTTTACCCCTTCTTTGACGTCTTCTCCTATGTTTTCTGCACCGTTTTTCATATCCTCCCCTGCATCCTCGATACTGTCAGGAAGGTCAGGTGCGGGAGAGTTGGTTTTCATGGGAGTGGGAGAAGGCTCTGCTTTTTTCCCACAAGCAGTTGCTGTTCCCATCAGCAACAACATTGCCAATACAATACTGATTTTTTTCATGTAATTCTTTGCCTTTCTGCCCACTGTTTTTTTAAGCGCTTACCGTGGGCAAATAAGTCGCAATCGGAAGGTCCGACTGTACCTATTATAAACCGTCAGGCAAAAATTATTCATCCAGGGTTAAACTGCAATTATAAGAAAACAATTCCACAATTTCCTCTTCCGAAATTCCTGTAGGTACATCAATGGAAAATTTATAAATTCTGGATTCCTGATTTTTGGAAATATAAGTATCTTGTACCGTAATGTTTTTCATACGAAGCAATTCGCTTGCTTTTTGCTGAAAATCATCCTCTGTTACATCATATACCGCCAATGTTTTCGACTTGGGCAAGGAAACCCATTTTGGATTTTTGTGCAACAAAATTTGAGCAGATAATAAAATAAAAGTAGCGGCAATCCCGATCAGATACAAGCCCGCACCGATTGCCATACCGATTCCGGAGGTTGCCCAGATTCCTGCAGCTGTGGTCAGTCCCGTTACCATTCTTTTCTGAATAAAGATAATTCCCGCACCCAAAAAGCCAACGCCGCTGACAATCTGAGAAGCAATACGGGAAGGATCTAATTTGGTATCCGTCAATTCCAAAAAATCCAGCATATCAAAAAAACCGTATTTGGAAACCACCATCATCAATGCTGCACCGCAAGCTACCACGCAGTGAGTACGGATTCCCGCCTCCTTAGATCGGTTCCTTCGCTCCATTCCGATTAAAATGCCGCAAATTGCTGCCAGTAAAATACGGAATATCATTTCTAAATTCATTGTTAAGGTCATTTTATTTCATCTCCTTTTTTACATCGCCTCGGGCAGTTACGACCCGATAACCTGCTTTTTCGACCTGTTTTTCTAATTTTGCTTTTCCTTCTGCCGCTTCTTCCTCCGTACTGATTTTGTTATCATACAAAGAATACAGCTTCCGCAACCGTTGCGGAGACAAATTGGGCATTACCACATTTGCACCGGATTTCAGCCCCAGCTCTCTGCCCTTAGGATGCAAGGTTCCAAGAGCTGTTGTTGCAGGGAGCAATGCGTGAGGAAACATGAGCCGTAAGATAGAAATCAATCGGAGTGTTACATTCAACTCTCCGTTAGGCTCCTCCTTAAAGGGAGTTTGAGCATGATGCAGAAAGGGTCCGATTCCAATCATGTCGGGTTGCAATTCCTGTAAAAATAACAAATCCTCTGCAAGGTATTCCGTTTTTTGCCCGGGGGAACCAACCATAAAACCGCTTCCTACCTGATATCCGATTTCCTTTAAAGCAAATAGACATTCTTTTCTGTTTTGTAAGCTTAATTCTTCCGGATGCAAATGACGGTAATGGCAATCCACCGCTGTTTCGTGTCGCAATAAATAGCGGTCTGCTCCGGCAGTAAACAGACGCTGATAGCTTTCTTTTGACCGTTCTCCCAGAGAAAGGGTCACAGCACAATCCGGATACCTATCTTTTATTTGAGAAATCAAAGCACACAGCCAATCATCTGTATGGCTTCCGTCCTCACCGCCTTGCAGCACAAAGGTACGAAATCCCAAGCCGTAACCCGTTTCACAGCATTCTAAAATATCTTCCTTGGTTAACCGATAACGGGCAACCTCTTTGTTATCCCGACGGATGCCGCAGTAATAACAGTTATTTTTGCAGTAATTGGAAATTTCAATCAAGCCGCGGATATAAACATCTCTTCCGTAAACCTGACGGCGAACCTGATCTGCCCGAGTTTGCAATTCCTGTTGTGCTTCCCGGCTCTGAATCAGAGCAATCAACTCTTCCTTTGGTAATGTCCGATTTTCATGCAACTGTTGCACAAGGGATTTCATAGGATGACCTCCTTACATAAATCCTGAATCACTTCACCTGCTAAAACAAGTCCTGCCGCTGAGGGTACCCAGGCAACACTTCCGGGCAGAGAAACACCTGTTTTTACAGCTTCTTCTGTAGAGTATACCACCTTTACATTTTTGATATTCCGTTGTTTTAATTCTCTCCTCATTACTCTTGCCAAAGGACAAACAGAGGTTTTGGAAATATCTGCAACCTGAAAACGGGAAGCATCCAGCTTGTTTCCGGCTCCCATGGAACAAATAATGTTGGTTCCTGCCTTTTTTGCCTGCACAACCAATTCGATTTTCCCTGTTACCGTATCAATGGCGTCAATGATATAATCATATTCGGAAAAATCAAAAAAATGTGCCGTTTCGGGAGAATAGAACAGGGGATGACAGGTGACGGTGCAATCAGGATTAATGTCTGCAATCCGCATTTTTGCCACATCTGTTTTTAACCGTCCCACTGTGGAATGAAGAGCATAAATCTGACGGTTCAGATTGCTGATGCTCACCTTATCATGGTCAATTAAATCCAAGGCACCTACACCGCTTCTTGCCAAAGCCTCCACCGCATATCCGCCAACGCCGCCGATACCGAATACTGCTACACGACAGTGTTTTAACCGTTCCACCGCCTGCTTTCCCAGCAACATTTCAGTTCTGATTAATTGGTGCTCCATTCCATTCACTCCCTTCTAAAAACAAAAACGCACCAAAATCTGAACTTGCAGATTTTTGACACGTCTTTCATATGATGTACTTATTATAGCATTTTCTGCTTGTTTTGTCAAGGAATTTTGAGGATTGCGGAAAAGTTATTGAAAAATCAAAAAAAGTATGTTAAAATAGACTTAACAGAGTAAAATCAATTCAGCATTCGTTTATATCATAATTTTCAGGAGGATTCATGAAACTTTATTTTGCCCCTATGGAAGGGATTACAACCTATACCTACAGAAATACCCATGCTCAAATGTTCGGTATGTGCGACAAATATTATGCCCCTTTCATTGTTCCGTCTGCAGATGAGAGAATTTCCTTAAAAACCTTAAGGGATCTTCTTCCTGACCGAAATTGTGCAAAGGTTGTTCCTCAGGTGTTATGTAACTGTTCCGAGGCGTTTGATAAATTTGCAGAAAAGGTGTATTATCTTGGTTATGATGAATTGAATTTGAATCTGGGTTGTCCGGCAACCACGGTTGTTAAGAAAAAAAGAGGTGCAGGTGCTCTTTTGGATACAGAGCGTCTTGACCAATTTCTGGATCATATTTTTTCCAATCCGAGGATTCAGATTTCCGTAAAAACCAGGGTGGGTTTTTATCAGTACGATGAGTTTGATCAATTGCTGGAAGTTTATCAAAAACATCCTCTTTCCTTGCTGATTGTACATCCCAGGGTGAGAGAGGAATTTTATAAAGGCACTCCCCATATGGAATCCTTTGAAAAGGCATACCGACTTTTGAAAGAAAAACTTTGTTATAACGGAAATATCACCAATGTGTCGGAGTATGAAACAATCAGAGGTGATTATGAGGGATTGGAGCATGTGATGATTGGCAGAGGTGCCGTAACCAATCCTGCGATTTTCAGAGAAATCAAGGGAGGAGATCCTCTTAAGACGGAAGAACTGATTGCATTTTCCAATCTGCTGGAAGAACGGTATTTGGAGCTTTTACAATCGGACGCTTTTACCCTTCATAAGCTAAAGGAAGTGTGGCAATATCTATTCCTCAATTTTCCTGAAGAGAAGAAGATTGCAAAAGCTGTGAAAAAGGCAAATAAGCTTTCGGATTTCAATAATGCAATCCATCATCTGCCCGAACTCAAAAAATAGAGAGGAGAAATGAACATGAATCATGCAGCAGAGGTATTTCACCGAGTCTTAAACGAAGAGAAAGAAAGCAGAATCAAACTGTTGGGCGATTCTATCACCCACGGAGTGGGAGGGAGCGGTTTTGCTCAGGACGGAGTCCATATCAGAGGAGATTATTATCGGAATCCCAATGGATATTGTTGGGCAAAACAATTGAAGGAATATTTGGAAGGAAAGTATTCCTGTGAGGTCATCAATAATGCCTGCACAGGCAGAACCATAGAATTTATCATAGAATTTTTCGATGAGCTGGTGGATGAGGCGGATGACCTGATTCTTTGTACCATCGGCACCAACAACCGCCACCAATATTTTTATCAGGAGCCAAAGCATACAAGAGAAGAACACATGGAGGAATTTTATCAGAATATTCTTACTTTGTATGAAAAATTTCAAAAAGCAAACAAAACGGTTGTGTTTATGGCAAACATTCCCGCTTCCTCCGAGAACGAAAAGGATGGGGAGGATTATTGGCGGTTATTTCACATGGAGGATGTGTATCATCTGTATCAAAAAGCATCCCGTGAATGCGGATTTCCGCTGATTGAAATGTATCGGTTGTTTTCGGAATACTGTGAACAGCATCAGGTAACAGTAGATTCTTTGTTGGTGGACGGACTTCACCCCTCAGATCAAGGATATGACGTCATGTATGAATTGTTGATGAAAGAATTGGAATTGTAACAGCAAAAAAGGAATAGACTATGAAGAAGGAGGTATGATGATGAATATTTGTGTATACGGTGCATCAAGCAACAAATTAGATCAGTCTTACATTTTGGCAGTGGAGGAATTTGGATTTCAAATGGCAAAGAGAGGGCACAATCTGGTGTTTGGAGGCGGCGCACAAGGACTAATGGGTGCGGCAGCCCGGGGGGTTCACAAGGGCGGCGGTCAAATCACGGGAGTTGCCCCTTCCTTTTTCGACGTGGACGGGATTTTGTATCAGGATTGTACCGAATTTATCTACACCGAAACCATGCGGGAACGAAAGCAGATTATGGAAGATCGGGCAGATGCCTTTGTTATGGTACCGGGAGGAATCGGCACCTTTGAGGAATTTTTTGAAATCCTTACGTTAAAACAGTTAGGTCGGCACCAAAAGGCAATTGCCTGCCTGAATGTAAACGGATATTTTGATACGATGAATACCATGCTGGAAGAAGCCATCGAAGGGCATTTTATGGCACCTGCCAACAGAGAGCTGTACCGTTTCTTTGAAAAATCAGAGGAAATTTTAGATTATCTGGAACGGTATGAATATATTGCATTAAGCGTGGAACAAACGAAACATATTTAAAATGTGGTTTAAAAGCAAATGCCAATAAAATAAATTCTTAGATACCATTAAAAAAGATCGCAAGCAAAAAAGAAAAATGAAAATAAAATAAACGGACTTATCTTTTATCAAATAACAGAATACCGCATGGAAAACATCGAATTTTCCATGCGGTTGCTTGCTTTTTCAGAACTTCAACTCTACCGTACCTCGTACGCCGATGAATTGAAATTTTCTTCCTTTGTTCATAGTGATCAATTTTATTATTTCTTGCAAGCATCCTACTCCCGTCAGCTCAACCGACAGGCGGGGAGTTTTTTATAAGCATGCGTGTTTGGTTCGCTCTATAATATGATTTTGCATTTCTGTTTCCAGCAAATTGAATTTTTGACTGAAGCCTGACACACGGACAGCCAAATTACGATGTTTTTCGGGATGTTTCTGAGCATCAAGTAAAGTTTCCGCATCCACCGTATTAAACTGAACATTCCCAAGACCCTTTTGCCCTGCACTGATTAACACATCCGTAAGAATTCCGATATTAGCATCGTTAAAGAGTTTGGGGTCTACCTCGATAATGGCAGAAGTGGTACCGGGCGTACGATATGCCGGCAATTTACAAATGGAGTTAAACACAGCAGTCAAGCCTTTAAAATCCCGTCCTTGCATGGGAGAAACACTGTAGGCAATATTTTCACCCTTTCGTCTGCCGTCAGGAGTAGCAGCACTATGATGGCCATGGTCAATCATCCAAAGATAAGTAAATGGCTGAGCATGGAAGGATAAACCGTAGGTATTTGAAAATTCTTCCAGCACATCACAGGAATAGTGAGTAATCTCTGCTGCAATGGTATCCACCTCGTCAATATCATTTCCAAACTTTGGTGCTTTGTTGATCAATTCCATTCGAACCGCTTCATCAGGAAAATTCTGAATTAAAATATCCTTTAATTCTTCTAAGGTGTATTTTTGTTCTTCATAGATAAACTTTTTTATTACCGCCAAAGCGTCAGCAAGATTAGGAATACCGCCTAACATAATTTGATAATAATCGTATTTGGCTCCGGCATCATTAAAATCCCGTCCTGTTTCCAAACATCCGTCCGTTAACATAGATTTCACTGGTTTGGGAGAGGAAATGACAGAGATCTCTCTATGCTTTTTTACACTGTCACAGGTCAAATCTATAATATGACGAATTTGGCATAGGATTGCTTCATAAAAATCTTCATAGGTAACAAATTTCTGTAATTCTCCTGTTTTTATGCCTGTTTCCATTTCAGGGTACATCATACTGTGCCCATTACACAGCACATATTCTATTGCCTTTAACAAATTGGTTTCTCCTGTTACCGCATGGGGATTGGATTTTCCTGGAATGACTGTTTCCACACAACCAATCTGGGTATAATCATGGGCATCCTCCGGTGCAATTCCTGCATCAATCAACGCCGGAATCATCACATCATCATTAAAGAAGAAGGGAACACCCTTTTGAACATGCCCTACCACTTCCAAGGCACGCTTTAAAAATTCCTTTTGGGTATTTTTGGAAAACCGAACAGATAAACAACGGATCAGGTTCAGCTGTTCCGTAGCATCCA
>JAZQHN010000027.1:0-3658 GCA_045540615.1 Clostridia bacterium | reverse complement strand
TATGCGGTTTGAGGAAAGAAAAAAACCAATTGACGGGAATTTGTTATGAAAGGGACGGAAAGGTCAATGAGTTGGAAACAGACTGTGTGATTTTAGCCATTGGTCACAGTGCTCGTGATACCTTTACTATGTTGTTCGATTCAGGTCTGCTCATGGAGAAAAAGCCCTTTTCTGTTGGAGTTCGGGTGGAACATCTTCAAACAAAAATTGATTTTGCTCAATTTGGGAAATCGGTTCCGGAAATCGGTGCGGCAGAGTATAAGCTTGTTACTCATTTGAAAAACGGAACCGGGGTATATACCTTTTGTATGTGCCCGGGCGGACAGGTGGTTGCGGCAACTTCGGAAGAAGGGGCTGTAGTGACCAATGGCATGAGTGATTATGCCAGAAACGGAAAAAATGCCAACAGTGCAGTTTTGGTTGGTGTTTGTCCCGAAGGGGATTTATTTGCCGGAGTTCGGTTTCAGCAAAAACTGGAACGGGATGCCTATGTGCTGGGAGGAGGAAATTACAAAGCTCCTGCTCAATTGACAGGAGATTTTTTGAAAAAAATTCCAAGCAAACAGCTGGGAGAAGTAGAGCCGTCCTATGAGCCGGGGGTTACTCTTTGTTCTTTGGACGAGTGTTTGCCGATTAATATTGCTGATTCACTGCGGGAAGGAATTCGCGGAATGGGAAAGCAACTGCAAGGCTTTGATGCTTATGATAGCGTTCTGACGGGAGTGGAAACAAGAAGTTCTTCCCCTTTGCGAATATTACGAAATGAACAGTTCCAGTCAGTGTCCTGCCAAGGACTTTACCCTTGCGGGGAAGGAGCAGGATATGCAGGAGGCATTATGTCTGCTGCAGCTGACGGTATCAGAATTGCAGATTATATTTTGAATCAATCAGAGTTTTGAATATTTCCCCGGAGAAATTCCCACACTTGCAGTAAAAGTACGGATGAAATTGGAGTAATCCCGAAATCCGCATATGAGAGCGGTATCCGATACGTTATAGCCTGCTTTTAGCAGTTTTTTTGCTTCGGAAATCCGCTTGCCGATGACATACTTCATTACGGTGGTGCCTAAGGATTCTTTAAACACACGGCAAAGCTGATTGACTGAAATAAAGCAGTTTTTTGCAATGAGTTCCAAGGTCAGCTCCTCGCTGAAATGGCGGTTGATATATAAAATCGCTTTTTGCAGCAATTGATCTCCTGAGGGCTCGTCTGCAGATTGGTGTTCTGTAAACAGACGGTTGACAAGGGCAAACAATAAAATTGCCGTGCTGTTTTTTATCACGTCATCTCCGAAGGGATGGGTGTTTTCTAAGGTGGTAAGCATGGCAAGCATTTGTTTGATTTCCGATTCGTTCAGATGAATTCGATGAGAAAAATCGGATGTCCGTTTGTAAAAACAACGGGATAAATCTGTTTCATCCGTCGAGGAGGAAAAGAGAAAATCAGGGTGAATTTCAATCACATACCGTTCCACCTCGCATCCTTCCAAAAAGGTGATTTTATGGGCTTCAAATTGGTTTGCCAAAAATAAATCTCCGTCACAAACCTCATAAATCTGGTCATTAATCAGGAAATTTTTCCCTCCCTTAAGGCATAATAACAACTCACAGCAATTATGGGTGTGGATTTCGGCGTTAGGGTTGTTGATGGTGGAATGATAAATGCCGAAGGTTTTTGTTTTTACAGCAGAATCAACCGCATCATGACATTTTTTGAAAAAGCAATTCATAATAATCATCTCCTTTATTGATTATATCAAAATATGGTGAGATTTGCAATAAAAAAAGCAAAAAAAGCAAAGAAAATGCAATTTTTACATGATATACTTAAAGTATCTGATCAAAGGAGTGATAAAATGAGTGTTTGGTATGAACAAGCTTTTGACGAACTCTTGAAAAAGTTAGAGGTGACTTCGGTAAGAATTGGTGCTGCCTTTCCTCATGCTTGCTTAAACACCTCATATGATAATGTGAAGGAGTTTTGGTGGACTAACGGATTTTGGCCGGGAATGTTGTGGCTGGCTTATCGGGAAACAAAAAAAGAGAATTATGCTGAGATTGCTCAAAAAGTGGAAGCAATGCTGGATGTTCCGTTAAACGGTTATGATGATTTGCATCATGATGTAGGGTTTATGTGGCTGTTAAGCGCAGTGGCGCAATATCGTATCAACGGAAATGAGGAATCTCGCCGTCGGGGATTAAAGGCAGCTGCTATGCTTTCTTCCCGTTTTAATCTGAATGGTCGGTTTATCCGTGCCTGGAATGTGGGATACGATGAAATCCCTCCCATTTCCGGTTGGGCGATTATTGACTGTATGATGAATATTCCCCTTTTGTTTTGGGCATCCCGTGAGCTTGATGATCCTCGATATCATCAGATTGCCTGTGCTCATGCAGATACTGTTTTGAAGGAATTTATCCGTGAGGATGGTTCTTCTCATCACATTGTTTGCTTTGACCCCAATACAGGAGAACGGATTTGTGCATTGGGCGGTCAGGGGTATGGTCCGGATTCTGCCTGGTCAAGAGGATGTTCCTGGGCGGTTTACGGTATGACAATGGCGTATCGTTTTACGGGAGAAGAGCGGTATCTGGAAGGGGCAAAAAGATGTGCAGAATTTTTTATTACTGCAATGGGAGAAACATCGGTGCCTGTTTGGGATTTTTGTGATCCTGACGGGGATAAAGCACCTCGGGATTCTTCTGCAGGAGCTATTGCTGCTTGCGGTATGCTGGAGCTTGCTGCGGCAACAGGAGATGAGACCTATCGTAATTGGGCAGAACGATTATTGAAAGGCTTATATGAACATTGTTTTAATGGTGATTCCGACTATGAAGGAATGATTCTTCATGCTACCGGTAACAAGGAAAAGAATCTGAATGTGGATGTTTCCTTGATTTACGGTGATTATTATTACATGGAGGGCTTGCTTCGTCTGATGGGACGGGATCGTTTATTTTTAAAAATAATAAGAAAAGGAGTGTTTTTACATGGAAGTACGTTGCGCATCAAATCCGAAGGATGTGAAGCATTACACAACAGACAGATTAAGAGAGGAATTTCATATCAGCGGTTTGTTTACAGCTGATAACGTCAAGATGGTGTACAGCCATATTGACAGAATCATTACCGCAGGAGCAATGCCTGTGGAAAAAGAACTGACCTTAGAGGCAGGAAAAGAGTTGGCGGCTGATTTCTTTTTGCAGCGCCGTGAAATGGGTTGTATCAATATCGGGGGAGAGGGCGTAATCGTAGTGGACGGAACCGAGTATGTGATGAATCCCCGTGACGGAATTTTTATCGGTATGGGAAATCAGGACATTATCTTCCGTTGTACCGACCCCAAAAATCCGCCTAAATTCTATATCAGCTCCTGTCCTGCTCACAAAACCTATCCTACCGTAAAGATTGATATTACCAAAGCGAAAAAGGTGCCTTGCGGTTCTGTGGAAGATTGCAATAAGCGTGTGATTAATCAGTATATTCATCCTGAAGTAATGCAGAGCTGTCAGCTGGCAATGGGTTTGACTGAATTGGAACCCGGTTCTAACTGGAACACCATGCCTTCCCATACCCACGACAGAAGAATGGAGGTTTATCTTTATCTGGATATGGGGGAAAATGATGCAGTATTCCACATGATGGGTGAACCCAACG
>JAZQHN010000026.1:0-18377 GCA_045540615.1 Clostridia bacterium | reverse complement strand
GCCGGGATTGCAGGGACGGCAGCGGCAGGGAATATAGAGGGAATTGTTTATATTGCAACCAACGCCTTCCATTTGACGACCTTAAATTTTGTTGCTCAGAATGCAGGGGTTGGAAATTATAAACGAATCAAAAAGATTCTTTATATGAATCTTTGCTTTGTCGGAATTACTTCAGTTGTATTAGGCTGGGGTTCCTATTTGTTTGGTGAGTCTTTACTTGGTATCTATATTTCAGATTCTTCAGAGGCAATCCGTATGGGAATGATTCGGCTCTGCTTTATCTGTTTGCCTTATTTGTTCCAAGGAATGATGGATGTAATAGCAGGAGGAATTATTGGTTTGGGACGTTCTGCTCGTGCTATGACAGTTTCTATTTTCGGTATTTGCGGATTCAGAATGATATGGATTTACACATTGTTTGCAATGTTCCCTTGTCTGGAAATGCTGTTTGCTGCATTTCCTGCTTCTTGGATCTTGACTATGACAATTCATTTTGTTGTGTTTTCAATGATTGTCAGAAAAGAAATTAAGAAGCAAAAATCTTTGCAAACGGGTTGAATTTATGAAATACTTGTAATTGACAGATAAAAATAATTTTGTTATAATAAAGGTGAATTACCTGAAGAAAATAAGGGTTGTTGATTATGAATCAAAAAAATTTTATCTTTGACCAAGGAAAAACAGCGATTTTTTTCCTTGGGGGAAAAGAAAGAAAAGTATTCTTAAAGGGTGGATTTTATCCAAAAGAGTTGCACTTGTCTCCCTTGCATCAGCATCATTATGCAGAGGTTCATATGGTGTTGAAGGGGGAAGCCACACTATGGATAGAGGGGAAGTCAATTGCCTTAAAACCGGGTCAAATTTTACTGATTCCCGCTAAGCTTTATCATAAAATCAAGTATGGCGATCCTCAAACGATTCACAGTGCATTCGGGATTGATTTTGGAATCAATCAGGTGGTATGTAAATCTATGAATTTATCCACCATGAATGATTTTTTTGAAGCACTCAAAGAAAATGAGAATTTAGAAGTGGATGCAAAGCTGTTTTCTTATATTCTTTTGGTTTGCAGTATTTTGATGGATTCCTTTAAAATTGGGGTTTCGGAAAATATAGACGATGAATTTATGATTGCCGAGTTTTTCAGCGAGAATTATTATCAGGATGTTCAGGTGTCTGATTTGGCAAGTATTCTTCATCTGTCGGAAAAACAAACACAGATGCTTGTAAAACAACATACCGGAAGAACCTTCAAACAAGAACTGACTTCCTATCGGATGAAGATGGCAGATTATTTAATTGAAGAAACCAATATGCCCATGCAAGAGGTAGCAGAAAAGATCGGCTTTCGGACGTATAGCGGTTTTTGGAAGGTGTACAAAGTATATAAAGCGAATCATAACGATGTGATAGAGGTTGAAGAGTAGTATAAGAAAAAGAGGTTGCGGCAAAATAAGTGGATGCCACAGCCTCTTCTTTTTTACGGTAATTGATATGTTTCTTTGTACTTTTTGTAATCGTGGTGATATTCGGAGGAGTTGTTTCGTACATTTTTTAAGGATTCATGGAGATTCATATTGTTGTGTGCTACATCAAATACACATCCTGCAATATTGGAGCAATGATCCGAGATTCGTTCCAAGTCGGTTAACAAATCAGCCCAGATAAAACCAGCAGAAATGGTGCATTCTCCCTGTTGAAGCCGAAGGATATGTCTTGTACGCAAGGTTTCTTTCAGTTCATCAATGACCTGTTCTAAAGGTTCTACATACCTTGCGGCAGTCAAGTCGTTATGAACAAAGGCATCCAGTGACAATTGCAGGATTTCTTCCACAGCGTTAAAAATCACTTGCAGTTCTTCTTTTCCTTTTTCAGAAAATTCGATTCCCTTTTCTTTTAATTCTTCAATTGATTCTAAGATATTCACACTATGGTCGGAAATTCGTTCAAAATCTCCGATAACCTTCAACAGCTTTGCTACTTCAATATTTTCCTGTTTGCTCAGCTGACGTTCGCTGAGCTGAACCAGATAGGTTCCCAAAATATCTTCGTAATGGTCATTTTTTGCTTCGTTTTTCAAAATTGATTCGGCTAATTCCTTCGTGTAACCGTGAAATGCTTGCAAGCTATCCTTTAATGACTGAACGGAGGCATGTGCCATATCCACGGTATAGTTATGACAGATTTCCAACGCAATAGGAGGTGTATCCAACAGACGTTTATCAAGCTCTGTGGTTTCTTCAACCAACTTTGTTTCGGGAACCAAGCGGTATGCAATTTTTTCCAGGACGCCTGAAAGGGGAAAGAGGATACAAGTGCATATGAGGTTAAATGCAGAGTGGGCAACTGCAATACCGAATAAAGATGCTGATTCGTTAAGCAAAACCGGTGCAATGATGATTTTTATCAGCCAAAAAACGGTAAGCAGTATAACAGTTCCGATAATGTTAAAAAATAAATGCACCATGGCAGCTCTTTTTGCATTTTTATTGGTACCGAAGGAGGAAAGAATTGCTGTAATACAGGTACCGATATTTTGCCCCATAATAATAGGGATTGCGGCACCGTAGCTAACCTGTCCTGTTGCAGCCAATGCTTGCAAAATACCGACCGATGCAGAGCTTGATTGGATAATTGCTGTAAGGACAGCACCTACCAAAACACCTAAAATAGGATTTTGGAACATGAGAAACATATTTTGAAATGCAGGAACGTCAGCCAGACCGGAAACGGCACTTGACATGGTATCCATTCCAAACATCAATGTTGCAAATCCTAATAAAATAGTACCCGTATCTTTTTTCTTTCCGCTTTTGCAGAACATATAAAAAATAATACCAACAACAGCCAAAATGGGGGTAAAGGAGGTTGGTTTTAATAATTTAACAAATATGTTACTGCTTTCAATTCCACTCAGACTCAGAATCCATGCGGTTACGGTAGTACCAATGTTGGCACCCATAATCACGTTGATAGATTGCTTTAAAGTCATAAGTCCGGAGTTTACAAATCCAACCACCATAACAGTTGTGGCAGAGGAGCTTTGAATAACTGCGGTTACCCCTAAGCCTGTAAGCAATCCTGCTATTTTGTTTGTGGTCAATTTTCCAAGCAGGGTTCGGAGAGAGTTTCCTGCTCGCCGTTCTAAGCCTTGTCCCATCAAATCCATTCCAAATAAGAAGAGACATAAGCCTCCAATCATCGTTAATGCATCAAAAATACTCATTTGCTTTTTCCTTTCTCATTAGAATCGCAATGATTATATCATATTGAAAAAATTTTTTCAATCAATTTCCTTCTTTTTTAACGACATTTTAACACATTTTTCTTGACTAATTTTTGAAATTTTGGTATGATAAAAGAAAAAGGAAAGAAGGAACCCAAATGAGCTTGAAAGATTGTTTATGGCTGTGGGGACAGGATGCGGGAACTCACCATGCCGTCAAAGACAATATGTGGAAATTACCCGGTATAAACAAAATGGAGCCTGCAGAAGGGGCAAAAGAGTTGGGGATTTCCAATATGTGCCGAATTGCCATGGGAAATTTGCCTGCTCCTCCCTTCGATCATGAAATGGAAAAACTGAAGGATTTTAAAAAGGTGGCATGGTCTGTCATTGGGGATGAAAGTTCTGATCGGACATCGGAAGGCTTCAGTGATTTAGATCCGGTACTTAGCCTTGCGGCAAAATATCCCAATGTAACAGGGGGCGTTATGGATGACTTTTTTACCCCTGCAAGACGGGACGTGTATACTCCCGAAATTCTTCACGGATATGCGGAACGTTTGCATCAGCACAACATGAATATGTGGTTGGTTCTTTATGAGCATCAATTGGATCTGCCTATGATAGAACAGCTTCGGGAATTTGATATTGTTTCTTTCTGGACTTGGAAGGGGACGAACCTTTTGGATTTGGAAAAGAATTTAGAAACCTTAGAGTCTATCATTGCCGAACATCAGCAAATTTATATGGGTTGTTATTTCTGGGATTACGGAAACAAGTGCCCTTTGACAGAAGAGTTAATGACATATCAGCTGGAGTTGTATAAAAAATGGTTAGTCGAGGGAAGAATTAAGGGTGTTATTTTCTGCTCCAATTGTATTCAGGATATTGGATTGGAAACAGTAACGATGGCAAAACAATGGATTGAACATTTAGAATCATAAATGAAATACCGTCAGGGAATTCTGAAATTCCCTGACGGTTCTTTTTGTATTTCAATGAAAGGATAAAATTATGATCTGATGATGATTTTTGCATCTTCACAGGCTTCATCCTTAAAGCTGCGTTTTAATTCCTCAAAGAGGTAGCCTGATTCTAAGCGAATGCGAACCCTTGCCTCTCCTTCGCAACGAACGGTTAAGAAAATGTTTTCTTCTTTTCTGTACCATTCTACCGATACTCTTCCTTTAGGGGTATCGTAATAAGCCTTTGCATGGTCAAGTGTTGAAATGAACCGTGGCTGAACAAGAACAAAATCAGGATCATTTTCAAAGGGATTGACGTTTAACCCTGTAATATGACGCATAAACCAATGAGAAATATCCCCCCAGAAATGGTGGTTATGGGAGCTTGCATTGCTCATGTTAATGTTAGGGTCAGAAGGATGGAATGATTCTAACAATGTGGTATCTCCCGTTTTTACCCAAGTACCATAGCCGGGAAATTCGGTGCTTGTAATCATGCGGTAAGCAAGCTCTGCTTCACCATTTTTTGCCAATACATGAAAGAGCACTCTGCCACCTAAGTAACCGGTATTCATTTTAAATCCGTCTAACTCTAAAATTTCCATTAGTCTTGCAAATGCAGTTGGTTTTTCAGCATCGGTAAAAATATTATAGTAAATGCACATTGCCTGAGAGCTTTGACAGTTTCCGACTGCTGTCATGGTACCAAAATCAATATATTCCTTGCGGATTGCATCCAGCAATTCTTCCCGTAAGGTATGGGCAAATTGTTTGTGCATGGATAAGTGAACAGCATCAAACATCACTTCTGCTTGACGACACATTTCTACTGTCATAATACTGCCTGATAATCCTAAAGGAATCAGGTAATTACTGTTTCCAGCATTGACCGGTGTCCAATCCCCTAAGCCCATTTCGATAATGCCCCGTTCGTCACGGCAACGGGAGACATATTCCAAATATCTGAGCATCGCATGAGCATTTTCGGTAATCATTTCGGTTTTGCCCCGATACAGATATGTCATGTAAGGAAGCTCGAACAGTACTCTGTCCCATGCAGGACCATTCCCCCAATTAAAGCCCCAGCCTGCGGTGGGAACGATTCCGGGCAATGCACCTTTAGTGTTTTGTGCAGCACGGATGTTGTTCATCCATTCCCGCCAACTGTTTTCTGTATCCAAATGGAGAATCATATGTTCTGCAGAAGCAGCAGCATCTCCTGTCCAACCATTTTTCTCACGGTGAGGGCAATCGGTAGGGAAGTAATAGAAGTTGGAACGGTCAGAGCGGTCTGCCATTTCAAACAGCTTGTTGGTAATCTCATCCGAACAGGAAAAATCACCGATTTTCTTTAAATCTGAATGAGCTTCCAGATAAGTAAGTAATTCAGGGGTTGCTTGGTTCTTTGTAATTCCCGTAACGAAAATATAGCGGAATCCGTAATAGGTGAAGGGAGGTTCAAATGTTTCCATGCCACCCTTACAGTTATAAATCATTCTCTGTGTATATCCCTTGGGATAAAATTGCAGACAGCTTATGTCGAAATCACCATCCGGTTCTATTGTTTCACAGCAAAACAAAGAAATGGTTTGTCCGGCTTTTCCGTTTATGGTTAAACGTGGAATTCCTGCTGTGTTGATTCCAAAATCATAAATATAACCGTTTTCCGTTTCGTAATCGGAATAGGGGAAATCGGTTGCTTGTACCATCGGATTGTTTTTTAGTGTGATATAGGGTTTCATGCTTCCGTTGGTAACAGAAACAGGTTTTATTTCTTGACGAATCCGAATGGGTTCTGCTATGCATTCTCTCAGCTCACCCCTGGGGATTTCTGCATCAAGCACAGCTCTCCATGAGGATTGATCAAAGCCCGGCTTGTTCCAGCCTTCCTGCTCTTTGGTTGCGTCGTAAGCAACTCCGCATCTTAAATCGTCAAACAAAATGGCTGATTCAGAGCATACAAAATCCTTGGCTGTGATTTGAAGCTCTCCTATGGTTGCTTCTAACGCAAATTTGGGAGCTCCGATATATTTTGCTTCGTCAAAAAACCATACTGTGCCGCCGGGATTGTTTTGCATTCCGTTTCCTAAGATCACACCAATGACGTTCTCTCCTTTTGAAAGATAGGGAGCAATGTTGTAGTAATCATAATAAACCACATCATCCGGATTGGAGATGTAGGGAGCCAAAAGTCCTTTTGTAATTTTTTCACCGTTGATGTAAAGGTCATAAAATCCCAGTCCGCTGATTATAACAGGTGCCTCTTGTGGAATTTCATTTAAAACAAAGCTTTTGCGAAACAACGGTGCGGGGATATGGTTTCGAAATGTCGTATATTCCTTAGTTGCAGATACATATTTCATTCGTCTCAGTTGATTGCAAAAATTTTTCTTGATTAAATCTAAATCATTCATTTTTATTGCTCTCCTTAACATTCAATTAGAACTGATTCTTGAGTTTCATTATATCAAAAAATAAAATTATTGTCAATATCTTTGGCGATTTTAGGAAAAAGCAGAAGGGGCAGATTTTCAGAATTTACACTTTTTGAGTATGTGTATTACTTAGAAGCGATAAATTGAAAAGAATAGAAGTATAAAACTTTCGGTTTTGCAAAGGATAAATTTTGGAGGTGTTAAAATTGGAAATTATGATGAGAGGTTGTTCTTCATTACTGGCAGAAAAGCTTCGCCGGATGGGATATGAGGTAGTGGATGAAAGTACAGCTCCTAAGGCTATGTTATATGATGGGTATCACATTCCTGATTTTCAAGCTGCAGGGGAAGGAACCTTACTTTTAAATGTGTCACACAAAACACCCGAAGAAATTGATCGTATTTTGCAAAGCAGAATTTACCACCCTTTTTTTAAGAATTAAAAAATTTTTAAGTTATTTGCATCTAACTCTTGCAAAATTTCAAAAAATGGTGTATGATAGTATGTGGAGAATTTTAAGAAAACAAAGGATTTTTTAAAATAGAAGGTTTGGTGAAAGAATGAGCAAAGAAATTTATGTGGACCATAGCGCAACAACAGCGGTTCGTCCGGAGGTTTTGGAAAGTATGATAACCGTTCTTTCCGAACAGTACGGAAACCCTTCCTCTATTTATAAAAAGGGAAGAGAAGCCAAAAGCATGCTGGAGGATGCCAGAACGAGAATAGCAGAATGTATGCACTGTAAGGCGGATGAAATTTTATTTACCGGTTGCGGTTCTGAGGCAGATAACTGGGCAATTATAGGAACAGCTATGGCAAATAAAGGAAAAGGAAATCATATTATTACAAGTGCCATTGAGCATCATGCGGTGCTTCATCCTTGTCAGTATTTGGAAAAACAAGGATTTCGTGTCACTTATGTTGGCGTAGATGAACAAGGAATTATTCGTCTTGATGAATTAAAAAAAGCGATTTGTAAGGATACGATTCTTATTACTGTTATGATGGCAAATAATGAAATCGGAACAGTTCAACCAATCGAAGAAATCGTAGAAATTGCAAAAGAACACAATATTACCGTGCACACAGATGCGGTTCAGGCTGTGGGGCAGATGGATATTGACCTTAGTAAGCTTAGAGTAGATATGCTGTCCGTGTCCGCTCATAAATTCGGAGGCCCTAAAGGGGTAGGCTTTTTGTTTAAGCGCAGAGGTGTGAGATTGGATAATTTTCTTCATGGAGGCGGTCAGGAAAACGGCAGACGGGCAGGAACGGAAAATACTGCATCTGTTGTAGGGATGGCAAAAGCGTTAGAGCTTGCGGTTGCAAACCGTGAAGAACATTGCCGGAAAATGCAGCAGTTGCGTGATAAACTGATTGAAGAAGTGTTGGAAAAGATTCCCTATACCATTTTAAATGGTCATCGGGAAAAACGGTTGCCCGGCAATGCGAATTTTTCTTTTCGTTTTGTGGAGGGGGAGGCACTTCTTTTGATGCTGGATATGAAGGGAATCTGTGCGTCTTCCGGTTCTGCGTGTACATCAGGTTCATTAGACCCGTCTCATGTGTTGTTGGCAATTGGTTTGCCTCACGAGATTGCCCATGGGTCATTGCGTGTTTCCTTCGGAGATGAAAATACTCTTGAGGATGTGGATTCTATTGTAACTGCGTTGTGCGAGATTCTTCCCCGTTTGAGGGAATTGTCTCCGTTGTACGATACATTTATCAAACAGGAAGGTCAGGTGAAATAAATGCTGTATAGTGAAAAGGTAATGGATCATTTTGCAAATCCCAGAAATGTGGGAGAATTGCCCGATGCGAATGCAGTCGGGGAAGTAGGGAATGCCAAATGCGGCGATATTATGAGAATTTATTTGAAAATTGTGGATCAGGTGATTGAAAAAGTTTCTTTTAAAACCTTTGGTTGTGGTGCGGCAATTGCGACCAGCAGTATGGCAACAGAATTGGTAAAGGGAAAAACCATTGAAGAAGCTTTGAAATTAACCAATAAAGCAGTAGCCGAAGCATTGGATGGGCTTCCCCCTGTAAAGATGCATTGCTCTATGCTGGCTGAGGAAGCAGTTCATGCTGCAATTGCAAATTATTATGAACGACAAGGTCTGCCTGTTCCCTTTGATATTTCCAAAAGCAAGTGCGGAAGTTGTTGCAGCGGAAGCTGCGAAGCATAAAAGATAAAAAAGAGAATATGAATGAATCTCTAAAAAAGACAAAGATCTCAAATATCGAGGTCTTTGTTTTGTTATACAATAAAAGACCGCCCCGCTTGTGCGGGACAGCCTGTAAAAGTTATGCGGTTTGAAAAACGTTTCGGCGTGCCATGAGGTGTCGCATAGGCTAAGTGCAAGCCTGCGGTGGTCATGACAGTGTTTTATTCATCCTTAGAGGGAATTTTGTTTAATCCAACAGTGATCAAAATAATCACACCGATTACCAAAAGGATGCTTATCATACCTTTCCCCATATAAGGAAGATTGGTTATAAAATTCATCGGTTCCATTCTTGCTTCCTCCTATTTCAAAAAGAAATTCAAAATTAGTCCGCCTGCGATTACAGATGCAATCTGACCGGATACATTAACCCCAATAGAATGCATCAAAATGAAATTTTGGGGATCTTCCTTCAAGCCCATTTTATGAACCACACGTCCCGACATGGGGAACGCAGAAATTCCTGCAGCACCAATCATAGGATTGATTTTCTTCTTCATAAACAAATTTAAAATTTTTGCAAAAAGAACTCCACCTGCAGTATCAAAAATGAAAGCAACCAAACCAAGTCCTAAAATCAACAGGGTTTCCGGTTTTAAGAAGGATTCTGCCTGCATTTGAGATGCAATGGTGATTCCTAAGAAAATAGTAATCAGGTTTGCCAGCACTTTCTGAGCAGTTTCAGACAAGGAATTCAGCACTCCACATTCCCGAATCAGATTACCAAACATCAAAAATCCTATCAGAGAAACAGAGGCAGGAGCAACTAAGCCTGCTACAATAGTAATCACAATGGGGAATAAAATTTTCGTCATCTTAGATACACTTTTTGGTGCATATTCCATGCGAATCATCCGTTCCTTTTTGGTCGTCAGCAAACGAATAACAGGAGGCTGAATAATAGGAACTAACGCCATATAAGAATACGCCGCAACCATAATTGCTCCTAAATAATTGGATTCCAACTGCTGTGCCACTACAATGGAAGTGGGACCGTCTGCCGCACCAATGACCGCAATGGATGCCGCGTCATTGATGTCGAAAAAGATAGATGCCATGCACAGGGTGAAGAAAATACCGAACTGTGCTGCTGCACCAAAAATCATCAGCTTCGGATTCGACAGCAAAGGACCAAAATCAATCATTGCACCAATCCCGATAAACAAAATTAAGGGGAATAACTCATTTGCAATTCCTGCATTATAAAGTGTAGTTAAAGCTCCTTCTTCTCCTACTGCTCCCGAAAAGGGCAAGTTAACCAAAATTGCACCAAATCCCATAGGCAACAAAAGGGTCGGTTCCATGTCTTTTTTTATCGCCAGATAAATCAGTAATCCTCCAATTGCCCACATGACAATCATTTGCCAGTTTAACCCTTGCAGGTTTTCCAATATAAATTCCATTGTCTAACATTCCTTTCAAATTTATTCCATAATATTATATCATAAAATCTGTTAAAATTGTGTTAAGATTTTTTGGCTCATTCAAATGTCCCGTATCTTCCTACATATTCTTCCAATGTTCCTATATTATTTTCTTTCATTTTCATAGAATGTTCCTTGCCGATATACCGGATATGCCAGGGTTCATCCATGTATCCTGTTACACTTTGCCACGCCGTAGTATAACGAACAATAAATCCATATTCATGACAATGATCTCTTACCCAATTATATTGCGGACTTCCGGCATAACCATATATATCAATGGCACGACCGGTATGGTGCTCACTCAGTCCCGGACGGGCACTGTAGGTATCTACATTGGCACGGGAATCTCCTGCCAGATAACCGTTATACAAATTTCTTTGATATTCCACAGAACGGTATCCTGACATTGCACTCAGAGCCACCCCTTGGGCTGCTGCCCCTCGCTTCATTTCATCAAAAGCATCTGCTGTTTGGCTCCGCAGAATGCATCCGTCTGAGTTTTTCTTTAAGTCTGGAGGAGTATATCCGTCAGGTACTTTGTGATATTTATTGATAATTACCAATGGATCATTATTCAGCTTATCCTGACTGATCACAACATAATCTTCATATTCTCTTAAATCCAATCGTGCATTGACCCGCCAGATAACATCCTTGCCCGAACGGCCTGTACTTTGCTGATAAGCTTGATAACGGGCTTCATTTTCTTCCCGATAGCCTGCACTTGACCAGTAATCCTTGATATCGGTTCTTTCTGTTGCAGAAAGAGAAGAAATCCGATTTTTAGAAGGCTGATACACCGCTTTTACAATCATGCTATCATCAATGGTGGTCAGTGGCCCTCCTATGGAGGGATCTCTTAAAACAGACAACGAAACTGATTCGTTATATTTTGCTACTGTATAAACCTTGTTGTAATTCAAAAAAGTATTTTCTTGAATGGAGACTACATTAGCAGACGTTTCTTCCTGCAATGCCTGTAACAAAGAAAAAAACTCTTTCTCTTTCATTTTATAATATTGGGTCAGACCATCTCCCTGTTCATTTCCAAATATCAAAGGAAATCCTTGACAATTTTCTTTAAGAACAGTCTGCAAATCGGTATACCCGCTTTCCGGGGTATAAATCAACGCCATTTTCACTCCGTCTGCACTATTTTCATAATAATCCACAACACAGTCAAAAAGCTCTGCAATCATCCGTAAAGGAACATAGGTGCGGTCATAATAAACCGCGGGAGCAACATCAGTCTGATAACATTTGGTTTTGCCGCCCTGTTCTACAAAAACAAAGCGATTGCCGATGAACATATGTACATTTTTCTGCCCAACCTTAATTGAAACGGATTTTTCTTCTGCATTCCAGATAATTTCTGCACCCATTTTTTCAAAAACACTGCGGAGCCCTACCAAGGTTCTGCCATCTAAAATAAAGGGTTTTGCATCACTTTCCACCTTTTGGTCATTCAACACCACAACAAGCTCCGATGAATTTGATGCTTCCGTTCGCGGTACAAAGATTGCAGACAGGAAAAACAAAGTAAATAATAAACAAATATATTTTTTCATTTTATTTTTCTCCTTTGAATCATCTCAGCAAACCATTTCTTCCTACATACTCTTCCAATGTGGCAATCCCTTTTTCTTGCATATCCTGAGCATATTGCTCTCCGATATAACGAAGATGCCAAGGCTCGTCCATATATCCTGTAACCTCTTCCCATTGAGAAGTATATCGGATAATAAAACCATAATCGGCTCCATGCTGCCGTACCCATTGATATTCGGGAGTATTGACAAATGCATCAAGACCGTCTACAGAACCAAAGACGTCAACCGCAAGGCCGGTATGATGCTCACTGTGACCTGCGCGAGCACTATAAGTATCTACATTAGCCTGAGAATCTCCTGATAAATAACCGTTATAAAGATTTCTTTGATACTCTACTGAACGATAACCGGAAACTGCACGGAGGGTAAGTCCTTGAGATGCTGCGTCCCGTTTCATTCTGTCAAAGGCATCTGCCGCCTCTGCACGAAGATAACAGCCATCCGAATTGGCTTTGAGATCAGGAGGTTCATACCCATCCGGAACTCTGTGATATTTATTGACAATCACCAACTGGTTTTGATTGACCCGCTCTGTCTCTAATGTAATATAATCCTGATATTCTGTTAAATCAAGTCTTGCATTTACACGCCAAATCACTTCGGAATCAGAATATCCTGTAGTTGTCTTGTAAGTCTGATACCGTTCCTCGTTTTCTGCCAAATAGCCCGGCATAGAAGAAAATGCACTTTCCGCTTTTTGAGGCTCCTCGGTTGGCTCTTCTGACGGTTCTTGAGCAGACTCGGACACTTTCTTTTCTTCTATATCTATATTTGCTACTGTAATGATATCTTGTCCTTTGAGTTCTTCCTGCTGTTTTTCCTGCTGTGCCTGTTTAAAACGGGCAGGGAATGTAAAAAAGAAAACTGCAAAAAACACTGTAATTCCCAATAATAAAATACAGAGAAATGCCTGTCGGATTCTTCGGTTTCGTCTCCGTTTCAATATCAATGCTCTTTGTTCTCTGTTTCTTCGCAATTCTTCCCGTCTTTGTCTCATTTGTTCTTCCGTCATATTATCACTCCTTACCACCAACGTACTACATCCGCACGGACATAACCTACGGTTCCGTTAGGCATCCGAACTTTATACCAGGTATAATTTTGTCCTGTTTCATAGTCATAAGCTGTCGTAGAACTTAAATATTCCATTTTGACAGAGGTATCTCCTGCACGAATAAATGCAATATGGACAGAATCTTTTGAAGCAGCAGAACGAACATAAATACCGCTTGTAGAAAAAGCATTCACTAAATACTCATTGGAACTGCTTGCATTATTATAAGAAACCGATACTACATCCGCACGGACATAACCATAAGAACCATTAGGCATTCTGACATAATGCCAGGTATACCATTGCCAATCGTTCGCATCAAAAGAATTAACAGAATCTATATAAACTAACTTATAAGAGGTATTTCCTGCTTTAATGTAATCCATCTTTGCAGAATCTACACTTGCTTGAGCCCGAATATAAATTCCGCTGTTCGGGAATTTATTAACCAAATAGCATCCTGATGTCAGATAGGATACAGGTGGTGGATTCGGTGTTGCTCTGGGTGTAGGAGAAGACTTGACTGAAGGTGATACAGAAGGTACAGCAGATGCCGTTACTGTTACCTCAGGCGTAGGTGACGGTACAGCCATCGCCATATTTCTCCATAAAAAAACACCTACAAATACAATCCCCAACACCAATACCAATACCAACAACCCCACACAAACCCACAGTAAAACACTTTGTTCATGATTGTTTTGCGGTGGTTGCCGATATCCTCCTCCATACGGATAATTATTCCTATTTTGATTCATTGTTCTCCCTCCGATAATCATGTTTCTTTATAAGAATACACTTTTCATTTTATCATGTTTCCCTATTTTTGTCAATCTGTTTCTCCCTTTTTTCGCCTGTATAAGCCAAAATTCTTCGTTACAAAAACCACATGAAAAAACATTTGATGATAAAAGAAATTCAATCAAATAATAATAAAAAAATTTGAAAAAATACTTGACAAATTTCTTTTTGTCTGCTATAATATATAAAGTGTTCAGGTCATATGCGGATATGGCGGAATTGGCAGACGCGCATGGTTCAGGTCCATGTGAGAGCAATCTCATGGAGGTTCAAGTCCGTGAACCCTTTTTAAGGGAGTATCATAAAACGGCTTGTGTAAATGCTAACAACTTAAAATTTAATATATGCGGACGTGGCGGAATTGGCAGACGCGCATGGTTCAGGTCCATGTGCTCGCAAGAGCATAGGAGTTCAAGTCTCCTCGCCCGCACCACTCAAAAAATTACAGCTACGGCTGTGCTTTTTTTATAGTTTGTGATATCATAGATAAAAATAGATTATTTTATGGAGAGAATTATATGAGTACATATTATTCAGACAAGCCTATAAGCAAAAAAGAAGAGGATTTATTGTGTAGACAGTCTTTCTCTAATTTACTTGCACATACATTGATGAAATTTTCTGGTGAAGAAACTTTTACCATAGACCTTTTAGGGAAATAGGGGAATGGAAAAACGTCAATTATAAATATGACTTTGCAAGAAATGGAGGAGCAAGGTTTAGAACAAGAGAAACAAAATCTTATTACATTGATGATATCTGGGTTTGTTCGTCAGATGGACTTTGTCTTACAGACGGAGCAGGAGAGAAGACTTCAATACAAGTTGGAAATTCTGTATTCTTAAGACCTGAATATCTTTGGGGAAGTGAAATAGGAAGTGTAATTGTTGTAATATATGATTGGGAAGGTAAATTGGTTGGCACAGATAAAAAGGAATACACTCCGTATGTTGAGCTTGGATTGAATGTTTCCGAAGTTGCTGACAATGCCTATAGCACCAAATAAGTGGCTTAAAACATTAAGTTTTCAGACACTTATTTGGTGCTTAATTTTTTTGCGTATCTATTTTAAAGAAACTAACAGTAATGATTTGTTACTGATTGATTTTATAGTTATTTTTGATTTTTAAACTTTAATCTAAACTGTTTTGGAGACATATTCATTGTTTTTTTGAATATCTCACCAAAGAATTTTACATCATTATATCCAACAAGGTGTGCAATTTCTGTTATTTTTTTATCGGATTGAGCAAGTAATCTGCAGCCATGATCAATACGAAGGTTTTGGAGGTATTGCTGAAAGCTTACCCCAACCTCATCCTTGAATTTTTTGCTGATGTACGGCAATGTAAAATACATCTCATTGCATAGCTTTCCAAGATTTACATTTTCGGTATAGTGCTTTTTTGCATGGTTAATTATATCACAAATGATTGTACTGTAATTTTTGTTTTTTTCTGTATGGATACTTCTTAAAGCATATACTATCATCTGAATAATATAGCTGCGTATAAGCTCTGAATATCCGGCCTGTTGATTCACGTATTCTGTATAAATATTCTCAAATAAATGTCGCACAAATCTATTTTCATCGTGGAAAATATTACCTTCAGGAATTTTAGAAAGCATAGGGTATTTAAAATTTATCAGATAATTTGAAATCAAAAGGTCGAAGTTTTTTGAACCTTTAAGAGTGGTATCAATAAATTCAGGCTTAAACAGACAGTTTACCAATTTTAAATCTTTGCAATTAGTGTATGAATGTATTATATTATAATCAATAAAATAGTAATCGCCTTGCTTGATCTCTATTTCCAAATTATTTATATTCTGTATTCCGCATCCCTCAATAACATATACTAATTCAAAAAAGCTGTGGCTGTGTTCTTCCGTTCCATCCTCTTCTCTATACAATACTTTTATATTTTCTTTCATATCGAAATTTCTATATGTCATATTAAAATCACCCCCCGAAAATTACTAAAATCGAAAATCTAATAGGTAGACTTTATTATATAAAATATTATATAATGTTGTCAAGAGTTAATAATAAAGTTTGGTGAAAATTGTGATTTATAAAAAAAACATAGAAAAAAATCTAGAAGAAGAACTGTTTAAAAATCCGACATGTGAATATAGAGGGACACCGTTTTGGGCGTGGAACTGTAAGCTTGACGAGGATATGCTGCGTCGTCAAATCGGCTATTTTAAGGAGATGGGCTTTGGCGGATTTTATATGCATTCGCGAGTGGGTATGTCATCAGAATACCTTGGTGAAGAATTTATGAGCAGA
Organism: Clostridia bacterium; assembly: GCA_045540615.1. Taxonomy (GTDB): domain Bacteria; phylum Bacillota; class Clostridia; order HGM11514; family HGM11514; genus SIG438. The sequence goes on along the minus strand of JAZQHN010000026.1, from coordinate 2,334 downwards.
ATAAGAGCATGTGTTGAAGAGGCTAAAGAAAAGGATATGCTTGCATGGCTCTATGATGAGGATAAGTGGCCTTCAGGTGCCGCTGGCGGATACGTAACTAAGGAAGCCAGGTATGCTTTGCGTATGCTTGTGTTTTCTCCTGAGGGAGTACCTTTGCCTGAATTTTTCCCAAAAGACGAAGCAATAACTAAAGGCGAGTGCTATTACATTACAAGCTTTGATATAGAGCTAAATGATAATGGAGAATTGAAATCATATCGTATTATAGATAAGGATGGAAAATCCAATGGATATAAATGGATAGTTTATTCCAGAACATGGTGTAAATCTGGTTGGTTTAATGGTGAAAGATATGTAGATGCACTAAATAAAGAGGCAATAGATAAATTTATTTCAATTACACACGAGAAATATAAAGAGGTTGTAGGCAATGAGTTTGGAAGAACAATTCCGGCTATATTTACTGATGAACCGCAATTTTCTGCCAAGGGTACACTAAAGTTTGCTACAAGCACAGATGATACTGTTTTTTTGCCGTGGACTCCAGCATTTCCTGAGATTTTTAGAGAAAAAACTGGTATGGATTTTATAAAAAATATGCCAGAGATTTTGTGGGATTTACCCGGTCGTGAGATTTCACGAGTCCGTTATCTGTATCACGATTTAGTAACGGAGTTGTTTACTGCATCTTTTTGCGATAATGTAGGAAACTGGTGCAAACAAAACAATATTATGTTTACTGGTCATGTGATGAACGAAGATACTTTATTCACCCAGGCTGGATATGTAGGTGAAGCAATGCGTACATATAGAAACTTTCAGCTACCGGGAATTGATACTCTTTGTGATGGTGATGTTGAATTTTTTAATTGTGCAAAACAGTGTCAGTCTGTAGTTCATCAAAAGGGTTGCGAAGGTATGATTTCCGAATTATATGGTGTAACTAATTGGGATTTTGATTTTCGACATCATAAGCTTCAAGGCGATTGGGAAGCAGCACTTGGTGTTACCGTGCGTGTGCCACACTTGTCCTGGATGTCGATGGAAGGAGAAGCAAAAAGAGACTATCCTGCATCTATAAATTATCAATCTCCATGGTATAAAGAGTATAAATATATTGAAGACCATTTTGCCCGTATAAATACTGCCTTAACAAGAGGTAAGCCTGATGTAAAGCTTGCAGTCATTCATCCTATTGAAACATATTGGTTGCATTGGGGTCCGAATGAAAGCACCGCAAACATCAGAGCACAGCTTGACAAGCGCTTTTCAGATTTAACACAGTGGTTATTATTTAATACCATTGATTTTGATTTTGTATCCGAGTCGCTTTTGCCTAAACTATATAAATCTGGTGCTGAAGGATTTACAGTAGGAGAGATGACTTATCAAGCGGTTATTGTACCTGCATTGGAAACAATTCGATCTACAACGCTTTGTGCACTTGAAGAATTTGCATCAAAAGGTGGAAAGGTTATCTTTTTAGGGAAGTGTCCGCGATATGTTGATGCTGTTTTGTCAGACAGGGTAAAAAGTCTTTACGAAAATTCTGTAAATTGTGATTTTGAAATGATAGATATTTTAGATGCAGTTTGTGATTTTCATGATGTGCAGATTAAAAAAACCAACGGTATAGGAACAGATTCGCTTATATATAACATGAGGATTGACGGGGATTGTAAATGGCTATTTGTTGCTCATGGTAAAAAGGATTACGGAAAAAGTCCAAAAGTTGATGTATATAACGATATTAATGCACCTTTACCTGAAGATGTGGTTATAACAGTTACGGGAGAGTATTCACCAGAGCTTTATAATACAATGACAGGAGAAATATCTCCTATAAAGCACGAGTATAAATATGGCAATACTTTAATTTATTACACAATGTATACCGAAAGCAGCCTTTTGTTAAAGCTAAATCCGGGTTGTGACGGAGGCTATTTTACAAAGGACAATATAATAACTGCTGAAGAGGTTGTGCTAAAAGGCAAACATGAATATATTCTTGAAGAACCAAATGTTCTTTTACTTGATATTGCGGAGTTTGCTTTGGATGATGGTGAATTTGAGCCGGAAGAGGAAATTTTGAGACTTGACACAAAGTGCCGTACCATACTCAATATTGAACCTAAACATACAATGCCGCAGCCTTGGGTATTTGATGATAAGGATAGCGGACATACATTGACTCTTCGTTTTAAAATAAACAGTGAAATAGATGTTGACGGTGCATATTTGGCGATTGAAGATGCCGAAAAACATGAATATACCTTTAATGGCGGAAAACTAAGTCGGAGGCCAAGCGGTTCTTAGGAAGACAACATGTTTCCC
>JAZQHN010000025.1:0-10318 GCA_045540615.1 Clostridia bacterium | reverse complement strand
TGATAAGGACGCAATCTCTCAATGGGCAGTAGATTACGTAGACGGTGCAGTAAGCTCCGGACTCATCAGCGGTATGGATGACGGTACCTTTGCACCCAAAGCAAATGCAACTCGTGCACAGGTAGCAAGCCTGATTAAGAGATTGTTAAATAAGTAATCATCCAACTCCTTTAAAAACTTCCCTGAAGCATTTTTGTTGCTTCGGGGAAGTTTTTTATATGACGGTAATCACTTGATATATAGTTGGACTCTTGCATTTCCTCGTTGTCAGCCTCAACAATGATCACCTATTGAGATGCGTTTTAGGGAGAACAAATTTTAATTTGCTGAAGGAAAAGTAGAATGTACTTAAATTGGACTTGATTTTTCATTAGCGATATGGTATCATTAATACAAAAATATTTATTTTTCAGAATAGAAAAAACGAGAAACGGAACCTACCGAGAAAGAAGGATAATATGCTGAAACTGACGGCATTTCAATATGGAAAAACAGAAATAACGGAAAGAATGGCGTTTGTGGATGGGGATCCTCAGAAAAAGCTGCCCATTTCTTTGCTCTTTTTTTTGGCAGAAACAGAACAACGGAAGATACTGATTGATGTGGGTTGTGATACCATGCCCGGATTTCATTTGTATGAATTTCAAACTCCTGTTAAGGTGCTGGAAGAGTATGGAGTGGGGCGGGATGAAATTACCGATGTGTTGCTGACCCATGCGCATCATGACCATATTGATTCTGTCAGACATTATCGAAATGCAACCATATATTTACAACAATGGGAATGGGAAAGTGCTAAGCCGTATCTGCAAGGGCTTCCTTCTGTTGTTTTTTTTGATGAGGAAAAAGTGATTACAAAAGACATTGTGATAAAACGAATTGGTGGTCATACTAAAGGCTCCGGTATTGTTCTGATTCAGGGTAATATGGTTCTTTGCGGGGATGAATGTTATACAAAGGAGAATTTGTCAGAGCAAAAGCCTACGGGAAGCAGTGTAAATCCGGCAAATAGCCTTGCCTTTGTGAAGGAATACGCAAAAGAAGGATATCGTCCCATTTTATTTCATGATCCTGATCTGATTGGAGAAATTGGATGTTTACGGATTATTTAGGAGGAGAACAATGTTTCACGAAACATGGATCTGGTTGCCGGAAAAAGAATATCCCAATCGGCAAATAACAAAATACAGTTCATTTTTAGAACGAAATTGCCATGAAACTTACACGGTTGCAGAATTTGAACGGCAGTATCAGTTCGATAAAACCATTTCCCGTGCAGAGTTGCGTTTTAGTGCTGATACCGAATTTCAGCTTTTTTGTAACGGTAAAATCATTGCCACAGGACCTGTGCCGTCGGGAGGAGATTTTATCGGGAATGAACTGCCCAGAAGTAATTTTTATGCCACCCAAATGACTCTGTTTCCCAAAGAAAAAAAGCTGGATTTTTTTGCACGAGTGAAAATGATGCCTGTCAAAATCTGCGAATATTCCAAGGGACATGGTGGATTTATGCTGACGGGACATCTTTATTTTGAAGACGGAACAAAAATGGTGCTTTCTACCGACAGCAGTTGGAAGGTTCGTTTGAATGGTGCTTATGTATCTCCTTATCATTATGACGGAACCCTTTTGCCCGATCCTTATGTTTCGGCACAGGTGATCCCAAATTTTTGGAATACCAAAACGGCACCGTTGAAAGTTCGCACAGAACGGAAGATTGAGCTGGAGCCATTGGTGGTTCCGCCTCAGAGCCAGATAGAAGTGATTCGGGAACTGGATATGATTTATGCAGGCTTTCTTTCTTTGAAGGTAAAGACTGAGGGTAAAGTGGAACTGACCGTTTTTTGCAGAGAAACAGAGGAGGAAGGCTCCAAGGAAACTTTTTTGTTTGACAAGGATGGAAGCTACCGCGGTTTTGCCCTTCACAGTGCAGGAAAGTTGGCAATCATCGCAAAAAATTGTTCGGACTCGGAAGTAACAGTGATTCCATCTTTGATTACCACCTGTTACCCTGTGAATATGACGGCAAAAACCGTTACCGACGATGTAGAATTAAATCAGGTTTTGGAAGTATGCCGACATACCCTGCAATATTGCAGACAGCTTCATCATCTGGACAGTCCCAGACATTGTGAACCCCTTGCCTGCACAGGAGATTATTATATTGAAAGCCTAATGACCGCCTTTTCCTTTGGGGATATGACCTTGGCGGAATTTGATGTGATACGAACGGCAGAGCTGTTGCGGAACAATGACGGGCGAATGTTTCATACCACCTACAGTTTGATCTGGGTGCAGATGTTATACGATGTATATTTGTTTACGGGAAACAAAAGTCTTTTAAAGGAGTGCGAGGATGCACTGATTCTGTTGTTACAACGCTTTGACACTTACATAGGGGAGAACGGATTGATCGAAACGCCTCCCGATTATATGTTTGTGGATTGGATTTATATAGATGAAATTTCCATGCATCATCCCCCGAAATCATTGGGACAAACTTGCTTGAATCTGTTTTATTTTGCTGCTTTGGACAAGGCAGAGCAAATTTATAAGGAGCTTTGTGAAGTTGACATGGCAAATAAGTGCCATTCGAAAAAGGAAACATTAAAACTGGCTGTCAATTCCTTGCTTTATGATGAGGAAAAGGGACTTTATTTTGAAGGACTGAATACCCCTACTCCTGAACATTTGTTGGGAAAATGGATGCCTCAGAATACAGAAAAACGGTATTATTTGAAGCATTCTAATATTCTGGCGGCATGCTTTGGCGTATGTGACCAACAGAGAGTCTGTGATTTAATCAGAAAAATGATGGAAAATGAATGTGAAGGAGAATATCAGCCTTATTTTGCCCATTTTCTGTTAGAAGCCATTGAACGAAACGGGTTGCGAGATATTGACACCCTTGCTGTTTTGGAACGGTGGAAGGCACCGATAGCAGAATGCTCTAAGGGTTTGGTAGAAGGATTCGTGGCGCCTGAGCCTACTTATCATTTTGACCATAGCCATGCATGGGGCGGAACTCCTCTTTATTCTCTGCCAAAAGCATTGCTGGGATTGAAAATTTTGGAGCCGGGAATGAAGCGTTTGGAACTTTCTCCTTCTTTGTTGGGATTACAGGAGGCGAGGGTGGAGCTTCCCACTCCTTACGGTATGGTGGTTTGTGTGCTGAAAAAAGGACAACCGCCTGAGATAACCCATCCGAAGGAAATTCGAATTGTGAAGAAAGGGTAAGAACAATGAGTTGTAAAATCGTACTAAAAACAATTGAAGAGTTGGAAAAAACATACCTTCAGGTTTGGGAGGATGTATGTAACATAGAAAGCCCCACCCATGATAAGGAAAGGGTGGATCAGGTAGGACGTTACTTTGCAAAGCTGGCAGAAACCAAAGGCTGGAAGGTAGAGCTTTTTCCTCAGAGAGTATCGGGAGATTTGGTGTGTATCACTATGAATGAGCATGCAAAGGGACAACCCATCAGCCTTTCAGGACACATGGATACAGTGCATCCTGTTGGAAGCTTTGGTTCTCCTGCAGTTCGACTTGATGAAGAAAAAATATACGGACCCGGTGTAACAGATTGCAAAGGCGGTATTGTAGCCGCAGTTCTTGCCATGGATGCATTAAGTCGGTGCGGTTTTTCTTCCCGTCCTATTCAGTTGTTGCTTCAAAGCGACGAAGAGACAAGCAGTTGGGGAAGCAACAAAGAAACCATTCGAATCATGTGTGAGAAAGCGAAAGATTCTGTTGCCTTTTTGAATTTGGAAGGAAGCACGAAAGGTCAGGCTTGCCTGGAAAGAAAGGGGATTGTTACTTTTACCTTTACTGTAATGGGCAAAGAGGCACATTCTTCCAAATGTGCCACTGAAGGAGCCAATGCCATTTTGGAAGCGGCACATAAAATCATTGAATTGGAGCAGATAAAGGATGAAGAAGGACTGACCTGCTGTTGCAGTGTGATTGAAGGTGGGTCTGTTGCTAATACGGTTCCGGGAAGCTGTGTGTTTAAAGCCAACGTACGGTTTGCAACAAAAGAACAGCTTGCATGGATGCGAAACAAAGCAAAAGAAGTGGCTGAAAAAACAGTAGTGCCGGGATGCAGTTGTACGGTGGATCATCCCGTTGAGCGGCCTGCTATGGAAGTAACAGAGCGAAATATAGAGCTGTTGCGAAAGATGAACGAAATATATGAAAAAAACGGACTTCCCGTTCTGGAAGCAGGAAAACGGACAGGTGGCTCAGATGCGGCAGATGTGACGGCATATGGAATCCCTTGTGTTGATTCTTTGGGTGCAGAGGGCGGAATGATTCATTCAGAACACGAATTTGCTTATTTGTCTTCTTTGGTACAATCGGCAAAACGGATTGCAGCGGTGGTTTATTCTATTTGAAATTTTGGAGGTATATGATGAATTTTAATCATAAAACTTATTGTTTGGGTAAAACGGACAGAATTAAAACATTAGGAAGAACTCTTTTGGATTCAGGACTGTTTCTTTCCTGGAGTAATAGCGGAGTGGAGCTTTTGTGCAAAGGAAATAGAGTGGATTTTGTATTTGAAAATTTAAAAGGTTCAGAGCCTGTCTATGTAAAAGCATTTAGCGAAAAAGGAGAGCAACGGTTTGGACTTTTGGGACCTTCCCCAAGAGTTATTCTGGAATTTGAAGAGGACAGGGAGCATTTGGTGAAGCTGTTAAGAGTTTCAGAGTCGGATATTCATTTGGTGTTACGGGAGGTTACGGTGTTTGGAGAAACTCCCGATTTGTTTCCTGTGACAGAGGAAAAGAAATTGAGAATTGAGTTTATCGGTGATTCTATTGTGGCAGGATGGGGTGTTCTGGCTCCTGCCTATCGGGATGAATACCGTGTGTTTGAACAGGACAGCACCAAATCTTTTGCTTATATGACGGCAGAGCATTTGAATGCAAAAATCCGTACCGAAGCCTGGAGTGGACAGGGCGTATGGCGAAACTGTGCAGGGGAAGAGGGTGTTCGATTTAAAGATGTTTTTGATATGACCCTCAGAGGGACGAAGGGATATGATCATTCTCAATGGATTCCTGATGTGTTTGTTGTTGCCTGCGGAACCAACGATTGTGCAGGAGGCACCACCGATGAAGAGATGATTCGGGAGGGCGGAATTTTGCTGGATAAAATCAGAAAGGCATACCCCAAAGCGAAAATTGTTTGGACATATGGTTTGATGAACGGCAGACTTCATGGTGCTTTGGAACGATTGATTGCCATGCGGAAAGAACAAGGAGATTTTGCCATTTGGTATCTTCCTCTTGAGCAAATTTCGGCAGAAAAGGATGAAATCGGTGCAGTAGGTCATCCTAATGTAAATTCTTCCGTTACGGTTTCCAAACAGCTTTCTGAATTTATTAAAAGTATATTATAAAACAGGAGAATGATTATGGTTATAAAAAACGGACTTGTCATGAATGAAGAATTTCAGCTTGTTTCTTGTGATGTGAGAGTGGAACATGGCATTATTACGGAATTAGGTCAAATTCTTTCGGAAGAAGGGGTGGATGCGGAGGGATTGTATGTGCTTCCCGGGTTTATTGATACCCATATTCATGGTGCTTATGGTACTAGAATTGGCAGTCCGGATGCCGATTTGATCAAGATTACTTCTTTTGAAGCAACCCAAGGTGTAACAGGGCTTGCCATTACTACCGCTTCCTCTTCTCTTGAAATATTATTGTCGCAGTTATCCTCTGTAGCGGAATTTGCAAAAGCTGCTCCTGGTGCTAAATTTTTGGGGATTCATGCAGAAGGACCTTTTTTGAGCAAGGACAGAAGGGGTGCCATGAATGCAGATAACATCATCGATCCCGATGAGAATAAGCTGGACAAAATGATTGAGGCGGCACAAGGGCTTTTGAAACTTATTACCATTGCCCCTGATACAGAGAAAGGACGGGAGTTGATTTCTTATGCCGTCAGCCGTGGATTGACCGTTTCTATGGGTCATACCGTTTCAGATTATGATACTGCCATTTTGGGAATGAAGGCAGGGGCAACCCGTGCTACCCATACTTTTAATGCCATGAAGGGACTCCATCACAGAGAACCAAATCTGGTAGGAGCAGCATTGACAGAGGATGGGATTACCTGTGAAATGATTTGTGATTTTGTTCATCTTCATCCCGCTGTTGTGAAGCTGATTTACCGTGCCAAAGGGGCGGACAGAATATGTATCATCAGCGATTCAGGTCATGCGGCAGGAATAGAGATCGGTGAATTTGAAGTAGATGGGTTCAAACGATATGTAAAGGATAAGGTGGTTTGCCTGGCAGACGGTACCATTGCAGGAAGTGCTATGACTATGCTTGATGGTGTTCAGCGTTTGGTGAAGAAGTTGGGGCTTCCCCTGGAGGATGTTTCCAAGATGGCATCTTTCAATCCTGCCAAGGGGATGAAGCTGGAAAATGAAACGGGGAGCATCGGAGTCGGAAAGAAGGCGGATCTGGTGTTGCTTGACAAAGAGTTGAATGTTGTTTCTACCTATGTAGACGGTGTTTGCGCGTACAAAAAAGAAGGGTGACGGATTTCTATATGAAAAAACTTCCTTTTTTTATTCGAGTTGCACAAAAATACAAAGCTTATTTTGTTATATTCGTCGAAAAAATGTATTGCAAAATAAAGAAAAGGGTGATATAATTAACTTGTAACGTTGTTAAAGTTTTTTTCATTTTCTCTCCTTTTTTATTTTATATTTGAAAAACCGAATCCTAACGGGTTCGGTTTTTTGTTGTTTTGATATAAAAATGATGCTTGATTTCATCCTATGAGAATTTTGAAATTTATTGGAAAAGACAGGAAAAGCAGTTGACGAAATAAGGATTTTACGATATAATAAAAAGGAATACCATATAAAGGAGTTGCTGATAAGAAATGGCTGAATTAAGATGGAATCCTTTGACCAAGGATTGGATTATGATTGCATCTCACCGTCAGAACAGACCACAGATGCCCAAGGACTGGTGTCCTTTTTGTCCCGGGTCGGGAAAGGTGCCGGAGCAGTATGATGTATACAAATATGATAATGATTTTCCTGCTCTGTCTCAAAATCCCCCGGTACCTGATGATGTAGAAACCGAATTTTATAAAACCGCACCTTGTCACGGAAAGTGTGAGGTTATTTTGTATAGTCCCGAGCACACCGTAACCTTACCCGAACTTCCCGCCAATCACATCAGAAAACTGGTGGATTTATGGGCAGAACGGTTCACGGAACTTTCTTTGGACGAAAAAATTAAATATATCTTCATGTTTGAAAACCGCGGTGCGGTGGTTGGGGTTACCATGCCTCATCCCCACGGTCAGATTTATGGTTATCCTTATCTTCCCAAACGCTTGGAGCTGGAACTGGATGCTTGTAAAGAATATAAGGAAGAAAAAGGGAACTGTATGCTTTGCGACATGCTGGCTGACGAGCAAAAAAGCGGCGATCGGGTGATTATTGAAAACGAACATTTTGTCAGTTTTCTTCCCTTCTTCTCTGAATATCCTTATGGGATGTATATTATGAGCAAACGGCATGTGCAAAATATCACTCAACTCACCGATGAAGAACGGGATAGCTTAGCAAGTATTCTGCGGGAAACTGCCGGAACATTGGATTCTTTGTTTGATTATGCATTTCCCTATATGATGTGTATGTATCAAAATCCGGTGAATTCCGAGGATGTTTCCGATTACTATCATTTTCATATTAAATTTTATCCTCCCATGCGGTCTGCAGATAAGCAAAAGTTCAATGCATCCAGCGAAACAGGTGCCTGGGCTCATTGTAATCCTACCGCTCCCGAAGAAAAGGCGGAGGAATTGAGAGCTGCTTACAAAAAATTCATGGCAAAAGGAGAATAAAAATGTCACTCCCAAATTATTGGAAAGAGCATTTGGATGAAAAAATCGGCAGAATTCAACAATTGGAACAACTCCATGAAGAAAATTTTAGTTTTGTGGTCATGACGGACATGCATTATCCCAGAAATGTAGGAAAACGTTCTCCTCTGATTGCAAAAGAAATTATGAATCAGACCAAAGCGAATTTCACTTTGTGTCTGGGAGATGTGCAAACCAGCGGATGCTATGATACCAAAGAGGAAATTTTAGAGGAAAACAAGCTGATTGCCCAAATGTTAGCTCCCATTAAGGACAGACTTCTTTTTACAGAAGGAAACCATGACGGAAGCTATGGTTGGTTAACGGAAGAGCAAAGAGCAAAAGAGCCGAATCGGTGGTATGCTTATGTGAACAATCTGACTCCCCAAGAAATTCGGGAAGAATTTTATGACAGATTTTCTTCCTTAGAGGATGCGACCTTTGACCGCGGAGGAGCAAACGGATACTATATTGATGATAAAGTAAATAAAATCAGATTTATTATGCTCAACTCTTGCTGTAATGATTATCAGCTTCGGGAGGACGGAACTCCCTTGTATTCCAAAATGAGGATTTATCGATTTGGACAAGAACAATTTGATTTGACAATTCATGCCCTGGGAACGTTACCCGAGGATGATTGGTCCGTGGTAGTCGGGTCTCACTGTCCTTTGCATCAGGAAATAGGCGAGGACGGGCAGCTAATGCTTAGTGTTCTGCAAGCATTCAAAAATAAAACTGCTTTTTCCGGGTCTTGTGTTCCGTGGTATGGTTCTGTATCCGTAAACTGTGATTTTTCCGATTCGAAAGGGGAATTGATCGGATATTTTTACGGTCACGTTCATTATGACGGAAACGGAGTTGCAAAAAACGTTCCTTATATTTCTACAACCTGTGATGTATTTGAAGATATGATTCTTCCTCTGAGAAAAAAGCGGGTTGAGGGAACGGTTACGGAGCAATCTTTTGATGTGTTTACTATAGATAAGACAGACCGCAGAATTTATGCCACAAAAATAGGCTTAGGACAGGATCGTATCATTGAATTTTAATAAGGAGGACAAAGAATGGAACTCAGACAAGTAATTGATTTATTTTTAAAACGCTATGGAGGAACGGAAGAGGGAATCCGCGTGTTTGCCTCTCCCGGACGGGTAAACCTCATTGGAGAGCATACTGATTATAATGGTGGATTTGTATTTCCGGCTGCCATTTCCATGCGTTCCTTAATTGTACTTCGTCCCAGAGAAGATGACATCATTCGCCTTTCTGCTACTGATTTGGAAGTGGTGGTGGAAGCAGATATCAATAAGCTGAACGATTACCGTGATTTGAAATGGGGAAATTATCAGTTAGGTGTGGCTTATGAATTGCAGCAGGACGGCTATGAATTGCAAGGCTGTGATATGCTGTATGATGATACAGTACCTTTGGGAGGAGGATTATCTTCCTCTGCTGCCATTCAGGTAGCAACTGCGTTGGCTCTTTCTACTATGGCGGATGAAAAAAAGGGGATAAGCCGTGAAGCGGACATGGTATATTTAGCCAAGGTCAGCCAACGGAGTGAACACAATTATGTAGGAGTAAAATGCGGTATTATGGATCAATTTGCTTCTGCTATGGGTCAGAAAAACAAAGCCATTTTCTTAAACTGCAAAACCTTGGATTATGAATTGGTTCCCGTGGAAATTGACGGATACAAAATTGTGCTGATGAATACCAACAAAAAGAGAAGCCTTGCCGATTCCAAATACAATGAACGCCGGGGCGAATGTGAAGAAGGGTTGGCTCAGCTTCAGACAGTGCTGCCCCATGCAGAATGCTTGGGGGATATCTCTATGGCACAGTTTGAACAACATAAAAATGTGATTACAAATCCTGTTGTAAGAAAACGGGTGGAACATGTTATTGCCGAGGATGACAGAGTGCTTCGCTCGGTAGAAGCTCTGAAAAACAATGATTTGAAAGAATTTGGGAAATTATTGATTGCATCCCATAATTCTCTCAGAGATTTGTATGAGGTAACAGGAATTGAGCTTGATACCCTGGCAGAAGAGGCCATAAAAATTGACGGCTGTATCGGTGCCAGAATGACGGGTGCAGGCTTTGGCGGATGTGCGGTCAGCATTGTCCGCGAGGATGCAGTAGAAGGATTTATCAAACAAATCGAATCTGTTTATACTGAAAAAATCGGATATGCACCTTCATGTTATATTTCCGACATCGGTGACGGCGGAAGGGAAATTAAATTATAATAACAGAGAAATGATGAAAAAGAGTTGCGGTGATTTTCCGCAACTCTTCAGCGTGTCGATAAACTTATCGACACGCTGGCAGACGAGGAAAAAGGAAGGGATATTTTTAGAACTTCAATTCGTCGGCGTACGAGGGTACGGTAGAGTTGAAGTTCTGAAAAAGC